>PBWG01000001.1 GCA_002729115.1 Crocinitomicaceae bacterium
GCCAACGGCAAGGCGTCGTGGGCCAACAGGGCCACTTTCAATGGGATGTCGATGGCGTTCAACGTCGCGTCCTGGATGGCTTGATGGCGCTTTGCCTGTTGGGCATTGGTCCCTTTTGGCATGCCGTACGCCGCCATGATGGCGTCAAAGGCTGCGGTGTCAGCGTCCACCAACGCCAGCAGGTCGTTTTGAAAGGCCAATCCTCGCTCGGCATGTTGGCTGAATGTCTCCCAACGATCGTCCCAACCTCGCTTGTGGGCGCTGAGGTTCGCCACCATGGTGGTCAACGCCGCACCCAGCGCACCTGCGTAAGCTGCGATGGATCCGCCCCCAGGCGCAGGCGCTTCGGAAGATGTGGTGTTGGCGAACTGGGTCAGGGTCATGCCCACAAGCGGCGCACTGCCCTGGTCGGCGATGATGTATTCGATGACGCGCTTTTGGGCGTCGAATGGCGCCAAATCGTCCAGGCCCAGGGAATTCACAGCAATCTTGACCTTCTCCGCCTCGCTGATTCCAAGTGACCGCTGTTGCTTCCGCAAGTAGTGGTCGGCCGCGTCCAACAACACGCGCAACGGCAACAGCCCCACGAGCTCGGAACCCGTCACCCGAATGCCACGGGCCTGGGCCTTGGCACACGCCTCGTCAAAGGCCACGTGGACGGGTGTGACGTGGATGTCGGTGAGGTTCAAAGAGAGCTGGGCGATGCCGTACTCTTCGATGTACCACCCGATGCCCTTCACGGCCTTCAACGACCCTGGGATGCGCACCGGGTTTCCTGCCTCGTCGAGGACAGTCGGCCCGGTGATGCCGTCGCGCTTTTTGATCCGGCCCGCCTCACGAATGTCGAAGGCGATGGCGTTGGCCCTCCGGCTGGAGGTCGTGTTCAAGTTGATGTTGTACGCGATGAGGAAATCCCGGGCACCGACCGCTGTGGCTCCCGTTCTCTTGGCGTGGTCGTTGAATTCGGCGGGGCCAAAGTCAGGCGCCCCATCCTCGGTTGCCAATTTGGCCAACCCCTCATAATGCCCCTGACGGCACACTGCCAAGTTTTTACGCTCTGGACGCTTGGCTGCAGACTCGTAAAAGTAACCAGGGATGCCTAGCTCCTTCCCCACACGCTCCCCCACTGCACGGGCCACCTCGATGCACTCGTCCATGGTCACGCCTGCCACGGGCACAAATGGACAGACGTCGGTGGCGCCCATGCGTGGGTGCTCCCCGGTGTGCTTGGACATGTCGATCAACTCCGAGGCCTTTTTGATCAAGCGGAACGCGGCTTCTCCCACCGTTTCGGGCGGACCCACAAACGTGATGACCGTGCGGTTGGTGCTCTTGCCAGGGTCGACGTCCAACAGCTTGCAGCCTTCCACGGTTTCCACCACAGAGGCCACGGCCTGAATCACCTCAGGGCGCCGTCCCTCACTGATGTTGGGGACGCATTCAATCAATCTTTGCATGAAGCCAAAGTAGCGTGGACCCTGGCCGAGTGGTTTGGACTTACGCCTCCCAGATTTCCCCGTTCACGAACACCTTATCCACATAAGAGTCTGTGAATCGGTAGGCCAAATCCTGCAGACCCTCCAGCGGCTTGGTCAGGATGAAGTTGGCGCGGTGCCCGCGTCCAAGCGCCCCAACCTCGTGGGACAATTCCATCGCCGCCGCACCATTCAGCGTNGCGGCCGCNATGGCCTCCAAGGGAGTCATGCCCATCTTCAAGNTGCCCAACCGCACCGTCATGCCCATGTCTCCACTCGGCGCCGACCCTGGGTTGTGGTCGGTGGCCAACACAAGGGGCAACCCAGCGTCGATCAAGGTCCGCGCAGGTGTGTAGGGGATGCCCAGGAAGTGGCTGCATCCCGGCAGTGCCACGGGGTACGTCGGATGGGCCTCCTCGAGCGAGCCAGCCTCCATCCCTTCAATCAACGATTGGATGGACTCGGCCCCACAGACTTCAAGGTGGTCCACCGACAAACTTCTTTTTCTGACGCAAAGGTTNACTCCGCCAATCTCATTGAACTGATTGACATGAACTTTAGACTTCAGGCCGAGGGATTCAGAAGCATTCAAAAGCAGTTCCGTCTCCGCCACACCGAAGTAGCCCTTTTCGCAGAAGGCATCCACGTAATCCACCAACCCCTCGGCCACCAACGCGGGGAGCATGTCGTTCACCACGTGCTGGGTGTAGGCCATGGCGTCGGGAAACTCAGCAGGCACCGCATGGCACCCCAGGAACGTGGCCTTCACCGGGATGGGCAAAATGTTCTTCAATCTGGCCACCACACGGAGCATCTTGCGCTCTGCCTCGAAGGTCAAGCCGTAACCTGATTTGATCTCCAACGCGCCCACACCCTGGGCCATGACGGCGTGAATGCGGGCCAAGGCGTCTTCGAAGAGCTCGTCCTCAGACATGGATTGGAGCGCTTTGGCCGAATTCAGGATGCCGCCACCCCGCGCCGCAATCTCTTGGTACGTCGCACCCTCCAACCGCATCAGAAACTCCTCCGACCGGTTTTTGGCAAACACCGAATGGGTGTGGCTGTCGCACCAAGACGGAATCACATACCGTCCTTGGGCGTCCACAATGGTCAAGCCCGACCAATCCGCAATGCCTGGAAACGAAGACATCTCCCCAAAGTCCACCACCATGCCATCCTCCACCGCAAGCCACGCCTCTTCCAACATCGGAAACTTCGCCATCTCTCCCCCAGCCACATGCCGCGGCACCTCGTCAAACGCCCCGACCAGTCCCTTGATGTTTTTCAGCAGTGTACGCATGCCGCGCAAGGTATACCTTCGCAAGAATGGCGGGCAACACCTTTGGCAACTTGTTTCGCGTGACCACGTTTGGCGAGTCACACGGCCATGCACTGGGTGGCATTGTGGACGGGTGTCCTGCAGGACTTGTGCTTTGCGTGGACACCATCCAACAGGAGTTGGACCGGCGCAAGCCTGGCCAATCCCAGCTCACCACGCCGCGCAAGGAATCCGACTTGGTCGAAGTCCTTTCTGGCGTCACCACCCGTGACGCGGGCCTCACCACCACAGGCGCCCCCCTGGGGTTCATCCTGCGCAACGACAACGCCAAGCCCTCCGATTACAGCCACTTGGAAAACACCTTCCGCCCTTCCCACGCCGACTTCACCTACGAGGCCAAATATGGCTTGCGTGAAGTCGCAGGTGGCGGACGCGCTTCCGCCCGGGAGACGGCGTCGAGGGTGGTGGCGGGCAGCGTGGCCCGGCAGTTTCTGGCGACACTCGGGGTCGAGGTCGGGGCCTACGTGGAGCGCGTGCAAGACATCAGCATGCCCTTGCCTCCGTCCTTTCACAGCCGCGACGAAGTCGACGGCCATCCAGTCCGGTGTCCACATCCGGACACGGCGCGCCGCATGGCCGAGCGCATCGAAGAAGTGCGCCAGGCAGGCGACACGGTGGGAGGCGCCGTGGTGCTTGTGGCGCGGGGCGTCCCAGCAGGTTGGGGAGAGCCTGTGTTTGACCGGCTCCACGCCGATTTGGCCAAGGCCATGTGGTCGCTGCCCGCCACCAAGTCCTTGGAATTGGGCTCGGGCCTGAGCGGCACCTTGATGCGCGGCACGGAGCACAACGACGCCTTCGTGAACCGAGGCGANCGNATCGGCACCGCCACCAACCGCAGTGGAGGCATCCAAGGCGGCATCAGCAACGGCGAGGACATCGTCTTGCGCGTCGGATTCAAGCCCGTGGCCACGGTCATGTCGCCAGGCCAATCGGTAAACCGGGACGGCGAACCGGTCGAAGTCCGGGGCCGCGGAAGGCACGACGCCTGCGTGTTGCCACGTGCCGTGCCGATGGTGGAAGCCATGGCCTGCCTCGTGTTGGCCGACCATGCCCTGCGCCAGCGCGCAGCACGCCTTACCTTCGGGGCATGAGCACCTCATCTCGTTTGGCCCTGCATTGGCAGGTCCTGATTGGCCTCGCGCTGGGCGTGGCGTACGCCTGGGCAAGCATTCGGTTTGGTTGGAACGACTTCACCCTCGACTACATCCAACCGATTGGCGACATCTTCATCAACATCCTCAAGCTGATT
Organism: Crocinitomicaceae bacterium; assembly: GCA_002729115.1. Classification (GTDB taxonomy): domain Bacteria; phylum Bacteroidota; class Bacteroidia; order Flavobacteriales_D; family Sanyastnellaceae; genus UBA11663. Next base: position 4,064 of record PBWG01000001.1, read on the forward strand.
GCCGTCCCGCTCGTGCTGTTCAGCATCATCGGTGGGGTGGCGTCCTTGGGCGACGTGAAGAAACTCGGTCGACTGGGGGCCAAAACCCTGGGGCTTTACCTGNTGACCACCTTCTTCGCCGTCACGCTTGGTTTGGTGTTGGTCAACGTGTTCCAGCCTGGCGCAGGGGCGAGCGACTCTCTCAAAACCGCCAACCGAATCCGCTACGAACTNTGGCGGGACGCCAACGGCATCGAGGTCCTGGACGACCTCCAACTTTCTGCCGCNCCNGANAATGCNGCNGTGGTGCGNGACATCCGCGGCCAGCAAGAAGGCTTGAACGCGTGGGTNGAAGACAAGCTGAACAAGGCAGACAACGCNNNCCAAAGCGGCCCCTTGCAGCCTTTGGTGGACGTGGTGCCCAAGAACATCTTCCGGGCGCTGAGCGACATGGCGATGCTCCAGATCATCTTCTTCGCCGTCTTCTTTGGCATCGTGCTCGTGCAGGTGGAAGAACCAAAGCGAGGGGCGCTGTTGAAGGCTGTCGACGGGTTGAACGACGTGTTTGTGGGGATGGTGTGGATGGTGATGAAAGCCATGCCTGTGTTTGTGTTTGCCCTCATGGCAGGCCAAATTGTCAAGGCGGCCGGCACGGACCCTGAGAAATTCCAAGAACTTCTGAGCTTCTTGCTGCGGTACGGCCTGGTGGTGGTGCTCGGGTTGGTGCTCATGATTTCCGTGGTGTACCCCTTGTTGGCCAGCGCAGGCATCCGGGGCATGACGCCGCGCCGGTTCTTGGCGGCCATGCGCGACGCCCAAATCACCGCATTCAGCACCTCGTCCTCGGTGGCCACCCTTCCAGTCACCATGAAGTGCGTGCAGGNGAACATCGGGGTGAGCGAGCGCACAACAAGCTTTGTCCTGCCCATTGGAGCGACTGTGAACATGGATGGCACAAGCTTGTACCAGGCTGTGGCCGTGGTCGCCCTGGCGCAATTCCACATGGTGGACCTGAGTTTGGCGCAACAAGCCGTCATCGTGTTGACGGCAACCTTGGCGTCGGTCGGGGCAGCCGCCATCCCCAGCGCGGGCCTAGTTTTGATGATCATCGTGCTCGAAAGCGTGGGACTGAATCCAGCGTGGATCGCCTTGATTTTCCCNATTGACCGCATTTTGGACATGTGTCGNACCGTGGTGAANGTCACGGGCGACGGAACCGTCTCCGCCTTGGTGGCCCAGTCAGAGGGCGAGTTGCAGCCCCAGGCTTGACCATGGCGATGCGTCGACTGACGATCTTGGGCGGGTTGTGCTGGGCGTTGGCGCTCCCGACGAANGGCCAGTGCGCTCTGGAAGACCCTCGGTCCAGCAAGGCTTCNAAGTGGTTGGAGCGGGCACAATCCCCCAAGCCGAAGGACAGTTTGGAGGACCGCATGGCGGCGGTCCAAGAAGCACTTGAACTCCACCCNGACGACNCCGAGGCCTGGATGATGCTGGCCGAATTTCAATTCAAGGCCCTCCGCCGTGGACGCATGGGCTGGGAAGGCTTGCTTNAATCGCTTCGATNCGNGGAGGAGTTGTGCCCGGAAGGCATGCCCGAAGCAACGTACATGCGGGCCGCATACCANTACAGNCAAGAAGCCTACGCNCGAGCCTTGGACGGCTTTCAGGACTACCTCGCGGTGGACGCCAGCCTGACGCGCGCCTCNCGGNGCAAAGATGCCGGGGCCATCTTGGAGGATTTGGCCTTNCTTGTGGACTACCACCGTCACGAAGACNTCCCCCCGCCCCTGCCCATTCCGCATGTGAGCTTGCCCGTGGACGAATACTTGCCGATGCTCGCGCCCGACGGCACGATGTTGTTCTACACACGCATTGAAGAATTCAAGGCAAAAGGCGACGTGACCACAACCCGACGAGAACGGTTCACCGTGTCCCACTTGGACCCTGCCTCCGGGGTGTACGACGGTGGCTCCGCCATGGAGCACCCTTTCAACGCAAGAGCCAACTACGGGGGAGCGTCCTTGTCGGTGGACAACAAAACCATGGTCATCGCCGCGCTGAACCCTGTACGCGACAACCCCAACAACATCGACCTCTTTCAAGTCACGTATGAGTTCGACTACCGCAATGCTTCGGGGAAGGCCGTTTACATGTGGTCTGAGTTGACACCCTTGGGACCTGGCGTGAACAGCCCCTTGGGGTGGGAAGCCCAACCCTGCATCAGCGCGGACGGACAAACCCTCCTGTTCGCAGGCGCGCGGGCTGAATCCACCCCAGACCGCAATGGCAACCTGACCATGGATTTGTTCCTGTCCCGAAAGGCCGCCGACGGAAGTTGGTCCCCTGCGGAGAAGCTGCCGCCTCCGCTGAATTCTGACGCGCAGGACAAATCCCCATTTCTCCACCCAGACGGCAAGACGCTCTACTTCTCCAGCAACCGAACCCCGGGTGGGGGTGGCTTCGACGTGTGGCGCGCCCAGCGCGACTCCACAGGAAGATGGTCGACGCCCGTCAATATGGGACTCCCCTTGAACTCCAATGGCGATGAGCACGGCTTGGTGGTCAGCACCGACGGCACCCAGGCGATTTTCGCCTCGCGCCGTCTCGGCACCCAAGGGCTCGATTTGTGCGCCTACAATTTGCCCGACACCCTCAAGCCTGAAGCGGTGACCGTGGTGAAAGGAGACCTGGGCTGGCCCTTGCCTGAGGGCGACTTCTCGGTCAGCATTGAATACGTCCAAAGCAAGCGCGTGGAACAAATTGAAGTCTCCCGAGAAGACGGCACCTTCGCCCAAGTTGTCCGCCTCCCAGAAGGCGAGGACGTCGTGTTAACGGTGGAGGGAGAAACCGTGGGCTACAACAGCCAAGTGGTGCACATGCAGGGCGATCCATTGGGCGCCAGCTTCGACATGAGCCTGGACATCGAGCCGGTCGCCAACGGGGCTCCGTTCGAGCTGGACGACGTGCAATTTGCCACCAAGAAGAGCCAACTGAGCCCCAAGGCCGAAGTCATGCTGCAAGCCCTGGCCAACCGCATGGAACGGCAACCTGGCGCCACGCTGGACATCGAGGGGCACACCGACAACGTGGGATCGTCAAGCGACAACTTGGCCTTGAGCAAGGCCCGTGCGCGGGCTGTGAAGGAGTTCCTGACGGCCCATGGGGTGGAACCGACCCGGTTGAGCGCCGCTGGATTTGGGGAATCTCAACCCAAAACCGACAACGGAACGGAAGCCGGCCGATCGGCCAACCGACGCACCGAATTCAGCTGGCGCGATTGAGCCTAAAAGGTGTGAATCTCAGGGGACGAGCATGCGCGAAATCCCCACGCATGCGCGTTGAAAAACAAGTTCCACGCTCCGGCCATGACCTGGGGACGACGGTAGCTTTGAAAAGAACACGCGAGACCCATGCCCTACCCCTCCCTTCGGCCCCTGTTGGCCCCCGCGACCCTGGCAATCGGCCTGACTTTTGGCAGCGCCCTCGGACACCAAGCCTCGGCCCAATGGAGCCAAGCCACGGACCACCAAGCCACAGAGCTGGCACGTGCGAAAGAAGCATACAACCAACATCGCTACGCCTTGGCGTTGCACGCGTTTGAAACGTGGATTGACCGCGCAGACCAAACAGAGTCCAACGATTTTGTCGACGCGAGCTACCACGCAGCCATGAGCGCCCTGGCGCTGTACCACAAGGACGCCGTGGTTCGGGTGAAGGGGTTCATGACCGACTTCCCTGAAAGCCCGCTGGCCCTCCAAGCCCATTGGGAACTGGCCAACTACCATTACAAGCGCAAGAACTACTCGAGGGCGTCGGAGGAGTTCATGGGCATCCGGATTCGCGATTTGGCCAAGCCCAAGCGCGACGAACTCCGCTTCAAGTTGGGCCACTGCCTCTTCGAGCGTGAAGAATTCGAGAAAGCCCGCGTGTACCTGTACGACGTCCTGGACGTGGAGGGTGAGTTTCAAGCCCCGGCCCAGTACTACTTCAGCCACATCGCGTACCTCAACGGCCAACCTCAGGTGGCCCTCGATGGGTTCGAGCGCATCGCCGACCACCCGGCCTTTGCAGAGCTGGTGCCGCTGTACATCGCACAGCTCCTGCACGCCACCGGCCAATTCGACCGTCTGAAGGAGTACGCCCCACCCCTGCTCGACGAGTCGAGTGGCCTGGATGAAGAGAGCGTGGCGGAAGTGGCCCACCTGTTGGGCGACGCGTGGTACCGGGATGGCGCCTTCGACACCGCCTCGCCCTACTTGGAACTGGCCTGGGAAGGCACGGACGGCCCTGGCCGCAACCCGGAGTTTGCCTACCAAATGGGGTACACCCGCTACCGCATGGGCGAATGGCGTGGCGCGTTGGACTGCCTTCCATTGGCGACGTACGGCGAGGACGAACTGGCCGAAGACGGCGCGTACCACATGGCAGACTGCTACCTCGAGCTCGGGGACCGCGCCCGGGCCAAGCAAGCGTTCCGGACCGCGTCCCTGCCCGACTTCGATTTGGACATTCAAGAGGACGCGTTTTTCCACTACGCCAAGCTGGCCTTCGAGTTGTCCTTCAACCCCTTCGACGACGCCATTGTGGCGTTTGAGTCGTATTTGACCCAGTTTCCAGCGTCGCCACGCCGCGACGAGGCCTACCGGTTCTTGCTGCAAGTGCACATGACCAGCCGCGACTACGAGCGGGCCTTGGGCGTGCTGGACAACATCTCGGAGCCAGACCAAACCGTCATGGCCGCCGCCCAAGTGCTGGCCTTCAACCGTGCCGTGGAACTGTACCAAAACAAGCAGCTCGACCGGGCTTTGGTGTTCTTCCGGAAGAGCCGGTCCAACAATGTGGACCCGCAAATGCATGCCGAGACATTCTACTGGGAAGGTGAGATCTTGTACAACCAAGAAAAGTTCACGCCGGCTGCGGCAGCGTTCGCCAAGTTCAGCACCACCCCAGGCAGCTACTTGAGTGAATTGCACAACGACGCAGACTACGCCAGGGGCTACGCCCACTTCAAGAGCGAGAAGTACACCGACGCCTTGTCTGCCTTCCGGTCCTACCTTGAAACCGGACCTCAAGACGACCCTTCCCGGATGCGCGACGCCGAGCTGCGCACGGCCGACTGCTTCTACGCGTTGAAGTCGTTTGAGCAAGCAGGCGACTATTACGACCGAGTCTTGGTGCGAGGAGTCAAGCCCATGGACTACGCCTTGTTCCAGCGCGCCATGGCCTCGAAGCTCGATGAAGACCCTGAAGGGCAAGTCGCGCGGTTGGAACAATTGTTGGCCGACTTTCCCGAGAGCCGTTTGGTGGTGGAGGCCCTCT
>PBWG01000002.1 GCA_002729115.1 Crocinitomicaceae bacterium
TATTCCAAGCACATCAAGGCCCGAACGGCCCTCATCTTCGGGGGCGTCAGCCAGCACAAGCAAGTGGCCCAACTGCGCAAAGGCGTGGACATCCTCGTGGCCACCCCTGGTCGGCTCCTCGACTTGTGCAACCAAGGACTTTTGTCGTTGGAATGGATCGAGTTTTTGGTCTTGGACGAGGCAGACACCATGCTGGACATGGGCTTCATCCACGACATCCGACGTGTCATCGCCATGCTTCCGGAACAGCGTCAAAGCCTGTTCTTCAGCGCCACCATGCCTGAAAGCATTGTCAAGCTGTCCAAGACCATCCTCACCGACCCCATCCGGGTCGAGGTGGCCCGGGTCAGCAGCGCAGCCGAGACGGTGGACCAACGCATGTTGTTCGTGAGCCAAGGCGCCAAACGCGACTTGTTGGTCGAGATGCTCAACAGGCCTGAAGTGGAAACTTCTCTCGTGTTCACGAGGACGAAATACGGGGCGGACAAGGTGGTGCGCTACTTGAAGAAGAACGGCATCCGCGGCGAAGCCATCCACGGAAACAAAAGCCAGCCGCAGCGCGACCGTGCGATGAACGCGTTTCGCAGCGGCAAAATCAAGGTCCTTGTGGCCACCGACATCGCCGCCCGAGGCATCGACGTCAAGGGGGTGAGCCACGTCATCAACTTCGAGATCCCCAACATCAGCGAAACGTACGTGCACCGCATTGGCCGCACCGGACGTGCGGGCCACGACGGCGTCGCGTACTCGATGGTCAACGAGGGCGACGAGCGAAAGCACATGCTCAACATCGTCAAGCTCATTCAGCGCGACATCCCGCTGGAAGAAGGGCACCAATGGCATTTGGACTTGCCGGCCATCACCTTGGCCGACGCCGGTGGACAGCGTTCCACAAAGTCCGGTGGCGGCCAACCCCAGCAACATCGCGAGGGCTCCGGCTCGGGCAACCGCAACCGCAATCGGAACCGCAACAGAAACCGCAACAACAACCGGAACCGCCCGCCACAGGGCGCTGGTGGGCAAGACCGTCCGACCCATGGCGGAGGTTCACGCAGGAAAAAGAAGCCCAAGTTCAGGGGCCCCAAACCCCAAGGCGACGCGAGCTGACGCCGCTCAACCTCGCCCTTCCTGTTTCAGCGCCGCGAGTTGTTTGCTGAGGAATCGCGCCAAGGGCGCGGTCTCGGCATGCGCTCCTCGCGTGGCCCAGACCTCCGCGACCTCTTGGCCGAGGGGCTTTTGGGACGCGTGGAGCAACAACANCCCAACGTGGACCATGGCGACCGGCATGNCTTCNTCCGCGCAGAGGCCGAGGCCGAGGTCGTAGAGGTCCTCCCCGAGTCTGGCGAGTTCCGCGGGGTCGACCTCCAGGAGGGCCTTGAGCAACTCACGGTGCACGCTCGGGTCCTGGGATTCGTCGACCGCGTCCAAAATGTCCACGGCCTTGCCCTTCATCACGGCGGGATCGCCCAGCGCCGCATGCCGAAGCACCCACGACGCCTTGCGCGGCACTGTGCCGCCCTGGGGGTCGGAGGCAATGCGAATCAAGTCGTCCACCCAAGCGGGGTTGCGGACCGTGTCCCTGGCAAACGCTTTGGCCTCGGTGGCCGGCAGCCCTGTGCGCAACCGGTCTTCCAGAAAAGTCATTCGTAGCGCGGCTGGTTCCACACCTTGACGAGGTCCGACTCGGAAATGCCGGACAACACCTCGGTCACCAACCCGTCGCTGAGCCCGACTTCCAAGTCGCGCCGCTCGTACACGTTCTCCTCCAATTGAACTTCGACGTATGGCTGTCGGCCGTCGTATTGAATCAAGCGCTCGCTCAGGGCCAACACCGCCTTCCGCTCATCCAAAACCACATCCGCGGTGGCCGAGTAGCCGGCACGAAGAAATTGGCCTTCTCCCAACANGACAGCCGCCTTGATNTCAAATTGGATGGCCCCACCTTCGGCCACCCCCTTGGGGGCGATGTGTTCGAGGGTGGCNGGGATTTGACTCCCCTCAATGGCGCCGATGGTCAACCGAATGGGCATGCCTTCGTGCAGCTTTTCNACNTCACTCTCGTCNATTTTGCCCACGAACTGNAGGTCGGCCATGTCGGCCACCGAAGCGATGGTGGTGCCTTCGTTGAAATTGTTGGCCTCGATGACGCTGTTGCCCTTCTTGATGGGCACTTCGAGCACCATTCCAGAGACGGTCGCCTTGACCAAAGTGTTGGACGCGTTGCCCCCTCCCCGGGCTGTCACCCCTTCTTGCACGATGCGNAGGTTGTCTTCCGCGGCGAACACCTCTTCACGCGCTTGCTTCAAAGCCAACTCCGTGCGCTGGGCTTCTGCAGGCGCCAAGGCCCCGCGTTCGAGCAAACCCGAATTGCGGTCGTGGTTGGTTTGGGCGTCGTCCAAACTGAGTTGGGCCCGGGCGAGTCGAGATTCCGCGTTGCTCAAGGCGGCCACGTCGGGCACAATCATCACCTCGGCCAAGACATCCCCAGCCTCCACCTTGTCGCCGGCCTCCACGAGCACCCGGCGCACGATGCCCGACACTTGGGGCTTGATCAAGATTTCCTGGCGCGGTTGGACACTTCCAGACGCCAGCGTTTTCAGCACGATNTCTGTCACCCGTGGGGCCTCCGTGTTGTATGAGGCCACCGCCTGGGATTCCTGGTCGCGGAGGTGTTTGACCGTGTANAATGTGCCGGCCAAAATGACCAANACNCCGACNAGCAAGGCAAGGGGTTTTCCGTTCTTCATGTTCAAGAATTGGCAAGTTAGGTTCGCAACGCTTCCACCGGTTCCACACGCAACGCACGCAGGGCGGGGAGCACCCCNGCNAACGCNCCCAANACNGTCATCGTGCCCAGGGCGGNCAGCAGGACGTCCAACGTCACGTGGGGATGCCTGAAAATGCCGTTGTCTTCAGAGGCGGTCAAGAACGCGTCCAGCGCTTCCAAGGTGGCCACACCCAGGATGCCACCGACCAGCCCCGCAAGCACGGTGAGGATCAACGTCTCGACCATGATTTGGACCACGATGTTGGCCGGGGTGGCGCCAAGCGCCCGGCGCACACCCAGTTCGCGGGTGCGCTCTTTGATGGTGATGAGCATGATGTTCATGATGCCGATGACACCGGCAAACAGCGCAAGCCCCCCAAACACAAACGACACCCACCGAAACGCGCTGAACACCGTGGTCATTTCCTCGTGCATCTCCGCCATGCTCCAGTGTCCGAAACCGCGTGGGTCGTCGGGGTGCACGCTTTTTTGGGCTTTGAGAAGGCGCAGCACTTCCGCCACGGCAGTGTCGCCCGGGACGTCTTCTCGGATGAGCAGGCTCAACCANCCCACCCGGTCGCCCATGTGAAACGCATGGTTGAACGTGGTGTACGGCGTGAAGATGCTGTTCTCGCTCTCCTCCGCGTCTTCNCCTGTTTGCTGGCTNCGGTANACGCCCACNACGNTGAACGTCACGCCTTGAATCTGGATGTGNCTCCCCANGACTTGCTCCTCNCGGTCAAACAANAGCTGCCGCACGCGNTTGCCAATCACGGCCACCTTGCGGCGGTCCTCCAAGTCACGTTCGTTGATGTAGCGCCCCTCCATGATGACAATCGGGTCGATGTCCTTGTACACGGGCATGTCGCCGTAGACNCCGCATGCAGCCGTCTTCAGTCCATGGGTGACGTTGTTGCCGCCNCGCCAGCCCCCGAGTTGGTTCCTCGGCGCCACGGCCTCCAACGTGGTCGCGTTTTCTTCCAAGAANGCCACGTCCATGGTGGTCAATTCAATGCCACGCCCCCGGGCATATCCCTTGTACGGGAGGCTGGTCGACTCGCCCCACAGGAACGCNCTGTTCTTGACGCGGTTGCCCATGTCGGCTTTGACGCCTTCCTCCAGGCCGTTGGACGCCCCCACTGTGATGAGGATCATGAAGAGTCCCCAACTCACACCAAGTAAACTCAACAGCGTGCGGAATGGATTGCGCAAGAGCACTTGCGCCAGTTCCAGCCACGGATCTCGTTCCCACCACCTCATTCGTCCCGCAACGCTTCGACGGGACGGATCGCCACCGCCCTCAAGGCCGGCCCCAACCCACTCGCCAATCCNACCAACACCAACACCACCAACGCGNACAACGCAATGCGGTGGTCGACTNGGGGATTTTGGAAATACTCATGGTCCGCCATTGGTGCCACGGTGGTCAACAGCCCCACGGCCNAAATCAACCCCAAGCTGCCGCTGACCAACATCAGCACCGTGGATTCCATCACCACCAAGCTGACGATGCTGCCGTTGGTGGCCCCCAGCGCCTTGCGCACCCCAATTTCCTTGGTCCGCTCTTTCACGCCAATGGCCAAAATGTTGGCCACCCCGACCGCCCCCGCAAGCAGGGTCATCAAGCCAATGCCCCAGATGAACAGACGGATGCCGTCGAAAATGGACGCNTACATCGCGTACTCTTCGTTGTTGTTGTCCACCNCCACCCCGCGGGAGTCGTCCGGATGCACCGCCTTCACGTCCTTGAGCCAAGACCGCATGCGGTCGCTCTGCGCCACAGTGGCGTCCGTGGCCATGTCTCCCGTGCTGTACAACACTTGGTCCACCCCGCCGTCGGTCCGGTAGAGTTGCTGGGCCGTGGAGAACGGGATGTACGCCACGCGGTTTTCCCANCGNGANCCNGGATCTTCAAACGTGCCCACCACCTGGAACANCACNGCGTTGATGCGGATGAACGCCCCCAGCGGGTCCACGTCGCGAAACAAGTCCCGCACGATGTTGGGGCCCACCACGGCGACCTTTCGGGACTCGATGACGTCTCGGTCGTTGATGTACCTACCCGAAAGCAGAACCGACCGCTCCAAGTAAATGTGGGCTGGATCGACACCACGCACCCCAAATCCCCCACCACGGTTTTCGCCGTTCGGGTTTTCCCACACAATTTCAGCCCCCCACAGGCGGATCCGCCTGGACGAAGCCGGCACCGTGTCGGCTTGGGCCGACAGGCCCGTGACGTCGCCATTGGTCAGCTTGATCGGCCGGTTGGGCTGGTGACCGCGGAAGGCCATTTGCGTCCTGCCACCTTCCACCCAAATGCTGTTGACCGCGTCGTCGGCGAACTGACTTTCCACCCCATTCTGAAGGCCATAACCAAGCCCCTGCATCACGACGAGGATGAAAATGCCCAAGGCCACGCTGATGCCTGTCAGCGTGGTGCGAAGCGGGTGGGCCAGCACGTTGTGGGCCACTTCCAACCAGGCGTCCCGGTCAANCATGCGCCCCCGTTTCCACCAACCCGTCNCGAAGCCGGATGGTGCGCTGGCATTCCNCNGCGATNTCCGCCTCGTGGGTCACGACAACCATGGTCATGCCGTCGCCGTTCAATTCCTTCAACAGCGACATGACTTCTTCCGA
>PBWG01000003.1 GCA_002729115.1 Crocinitomicaceae bacterium
ACTCTGAAGACGGTTGCTTGGACGTGGATGCATGCAACTACCTCGAGCCCAACACGACAGAATGCGATTTCTGCAGCTGTGCAGAAGGGGTTGCAGAGGGCACAGGTTTGGTGCTTGAGACCTTCGCCACGGATGTGGAAGGAGGGCTGACGTGTTACCATCTCTTCCTCGAGGCCGATGCCCCAGGCGACGTCCTAACAGCGGTGTTGGGCAAGGCTGGTGCGCCTTTGGTCATCACGACCACCGGGACATGGTTTCAAAACGATGGAAGTCCTTACGATTCTCATTTGACCTTTGGAGACGGAGGTCAGGAATTGGCGTTGCTCGGAGACCCGACGACGTGGGCGGCGTTCGAGGGTGGCGCAGGCTTGTTGTTCAACGACGAGGTGGGAGGCGGCTGGACCCTGGATGGTGTCCAAGGTGTGTCTGCAGACGACCAGAGCCGAATTTGGCTGGGGCAGCTGACGACGGCAGGCGACGTGTTCGTTCAATTCCAAGCCCAAATGTTGGCCGGAGGAACTCCCTCTGGTGCAGAGTTGCGTGCGGTTCAAGTCCAGGGGTCGAGCACATCGAATCCTGCCGACAACGCCTGCGGTTGCACCAACGAGCTGGCCACGAATTTTGACCCGTCCGCAGACTACGACGACGGCTCCTGCGAGGGTGTGGCGGAAGGCTGCACCGACCCTGCGGCGTGCAATTTTGACGCTGCGGCAGATGTCGACGACGAATCGTGCACCTATGCAGAGGATGGCTTCGATTGTGCGGGAACATGCCTGGTGGGCGATGTGGATGGTGACGGGATTTGCGATGCGGTGGACGATTGTGTGGACATGGAAGCGCCTGTGTGGACCTTCTTCCCCGCGGACGACACCTTGTCTTGTTCGGACCCCATGCCAGATCCGTCGTTGACCATGCCTGAGGCGTCTGACGATTGCGGACCTGTGAGCGTGGAATGGGTGGTCGACGGTCCCTTCGAGTACCCCTTCGGATGCTTGCAGAGTTACCTCTGTCCCAGGGTGTACCAAGCCACCGATGCGGCGGGAAACACCCTTGTGGACACCGTCATGTTCACGGTGCTCGACCTCGAGGCTCCGTTGTTCTTGTTCCCCACCCAAAGCACAATTCAGGTGGATGAACTTGCGGGTGAAGTGGTGCCCGCCGCGGAGGCCATGGTGGCCGACGCCTGCGACGACGCAGCAGGATATGTGGTGATGGAAGACACGTTGAGCAACAATGGCTTGGAGGTTGTCCTTCAACGCACGTTCACGGCCTCGGACGCCTGCGGCAACACGTCGGTGTTTGTGCAAACCATCGGTGTGACGTTGGCGTTGGAAGGGTGCATGGATCCCGAGGCGTGCAACTTCGACGAAGTCGCCAACGTGGACGACGGTTCGTGCACCTTCGCCGAGGGCGGATATGCGTGCGACGGTTCTTGCTTGGCAGACACCGATGGAGATGGCGTGTGTGACCCCTTTGAGGTGTTGGGATGCACGGATTTGGCGGCGTGCAATTTCAACATCGACGCCACGGAAGAAGATGGTTCGTGCGACTACTGTTCGTGTGAGCAGAATTCGTTTGAGGGCTATGGCTTGTTGGTGGAGTCTCACATGGTCCACGAGGAGGGCGAATTGGCTGGTCTGACCACGTACCGGATGTACGTCACGACGCCCAACCCCACGGACGTGTTCAGTGCGATGTGGGGGGATTCAGACACGCCTTTGCTCATCACCACCAGCACCTCGTTTTACCAGCATCCGCTTGGGAGCTCCCTCGGACACAACATTTCGCCCTTGGCGTTTGAGGTCTTGCCCGAGCTGGAATACGACAGCTGGTTGACCGTGGGGCTGGACGGTCCAGCAGGCCCCAACGACCAAGCACCTTCCCCCATTGGAGATTCTGAGTCTGGGTGGTTGAGCAACTTTGAAGCTGGCGGGGATGTTGTGTTGAACGACGAGACGGGCGGTGCCCTTTACGTGGTCAACGATCCCTCGGAGAACATCGTGTCTGGCGACGACTTGCGCATTTTGGTGGGGCAATTCACCACCGACGGCGAATTGTCGGGCCAAGTGAATTTCCAAATGTTCAACATGGGCATGGCCACGGACGACGCCGACATCAGCATTCCCTTCACGGGTGTGGGACAGGTGGACAGCGCGAGCGAAATCGTCTGTGGATGCACGGACGTCGCTGCATGCAACTACGACATGGACGCCACCAACGATGACGGCTCGTGTGAATACGTGTCCTGTTTGGGCTGCATCGATCCGGTGGCGTGCAATTTTCAAGTGGATGCCACCCAGGACGACGGATCTTGTGAGTACGAGACTTGCGCAGGGTGCACCGATCCAGCGGCGTGCAACTTTGACGAAGGCGCCACCATCGACACCGGTTGCATTTTGCCCGGCGGGAACTGCGAATCCTGCTCAGGGGAAACCGATGGAACGGGGACTGTGGTGGTGAACGACGTGGATGGCGATGGGGTGTGCGACGACGATGAAGTGTTGGGATGCACCGACGATGCGGCGTCCAATTTCAACCCCTTGGCCACCGAGGAAGACGGGAGCTGTCTGTATTGCGACTTGGTGTTGACTGTGGACGTGTTGCAAGAAGTGGTCTGCGCAGGAGACAGCACCGGGGTGGTGGGACTCACCATTGGCAATGTGGTGTTTCCCGACAGCATTGTGGTTCTCTTGAATGGAGAGGTCCAGCCAAGTGATGTCTTTGAAGGCTTGCCTGCAGGGGCGTACACTGCCGAGGTGCAGCAAGGCGCGGCATGTGAGGCGTTGGTCAATTTCGAACTGGAGGATGGAGGCGCATTGACGATCGACGTGGCGTCGGAGAACGTGAGTTGCTTCGGGGCGGATGACGGGCTGGTGGACGCAGTTCCCTTGACCGGCGTCTTCCCCATCCAATATGTGCTTTCTGGAATGCTGGCAGACACCAACGCCACCGGGGCGTTCGACAACCTTGCGCCAGGGGAGTACGTCCTGAATGCGACCGATGGAAATGGCTGCGCGGCAGACCAGGTCACTCTGACCATTGTCGAGCCTGAAGACATCGCACTCGTGGCCGACGTGGCCGACGCTGCGGAGGAAGGTGCGGGGTCGATCGATTTGGAAGTAACTGGAGGCACTGCGCCTTACGAGTTTGATTGGTCCAGCACTGGAACCTTCTCTTCAGACGACGAAGACATTTCGCAGTTGCCGGCGCCGTTCGCGTACAGCGTGACGGTGACCGACGCCAACGGCTGCGAAGCGGAAGGGGGACCCTATGAAGTGGACGACGTGTATGGACTGGATGACCTCGGTCAAGTCCACTTTGTGGCGTTCCCAAATCCAACCCAAGACATCTTGACTGTGGAGCTGAGCCAAGCTGCGCAGCCAGCGATGTTGACGGTGCATGACAATGCAGGACGGGTGGTTTGGCAAGGCGCATTCTTNGGGATGCGTCAGCAGCTTGACGTGTCGGGTTGGGCGTCCGGGACGTACCAAGTGCACCTCACCCACGGGTTGGCCTCAGCGCGCGCCCAGGTGCTCGTGCAGCATTGAGGGCAGGAAGGNCCCGCGAAAATTGAATTGGCAACGAAGTGTCGTCGTCGTCAGGATTTGAACCTGGCGATGGCGTCTTTCGTGAAGGAGCTCAGNACGAGTCGGCCGGACACGGCGGCACGTTCCATCAGGAGGTCGTCCCAGTGCTCCGTGCCTTCCCAAAGCACGCGCTTCANTTCAGACATGGCTTCTGGGTTGCTCNAGGCCAGGTCTGTNGTGAGGGCATCGATGGCGTTGTCCATGTCGGACGCGTTGTCAAACACCTCGGTGTACATGCCTTGTTGTGCGGCCCAGCGGGCGTCTTTCCAAGACTTGGCATCGATGGCCAGCATGCCCATGGCCGAGGTGCCGATCTTGCGCTCCACGGCAGGTCCCACCACGAAAGGCCCGATGCCCACGGCAAGCTCCGAGAGCTTGACCGACGCGTAGGAGGTGGCGTAGCAAATGTCCACGGCAGAGGCCAGCCCAACGCCGCCGCCCACGGCTTTGCCCTGGACGCGGCCCACGACGAATTTGGGACAGGTGCGAATGGCGTTGATCACCATGGCGAAGCCGCTGAAGAAGTCGAGTCCTTCTTGTTCGTTTTGGATGGCCACGAGTTCATCGAAGCTGGCTCCTGCGCAAAAGGCACGGTCACCGGCAGAGCGAAGCACGACCACCTTGATGTCGTCGGACGTTCCTGCAGCAGAGATCGACTCCGCCAGTTTTCTCAGCAGATGCCCGGGAAGGCTGTTGGAGGCGGGGTGGGCAAACGTGATGGTGCCGACGCCGCGGTCGTCCACTTCNGTTTGAACAAAGGCCCCTCCCTGTNCGCTCATCGGNCGTCCAACGAGGTGAATGCCCGNTCTGTGGCCCCNACGTACACCTGGCGTGGACGTCCAATGGGCTCACGGTTCTCGGTCATTTCTTTCCACTGGCCGATCCAACCTGGCAAACGNCCCAAAGCGAACATGACAGTGAACATGTCGGTGGGGATGCCCAAGGCGCGGTAGATGATGCCGCTGTAGAAGTCCACATTGGGGTACAAGCCGCGTTGCACGAAGTATTCGTCGTTCAAGGCCACNTCTTCCAATTGCTTGGCGATGTCGAGGACAGGGTCGTTGACGCCCAGCTGTCCAAGCACTTCGTCTGCCGCCTTCTTGATGATGCGTGCACGTGGGTCGAAGTTCTTGTAGACTCGGTGCCCAAAGCCCATGAGGCGGAAGCTGTCGGTCTTGTCTTTGGCCCGGTCGATCCAAGACTGGAGCGGGCTGCCTTCCGCCCGGATGGCTTCGAGCATTTCAATGACCGCTTGGTTGGCGCCGCCNTGGAGGGGACCCCAAAGGGCCGACACCCCTGCAGACACAGAACTGTACAAGTTGGCTTGCGACGANCCGACGACGCGGACGGTGGACGTGGAGCAGTTTTGCTCGTGGTCTGCGTGCANGATGAACAGNTTGTTCAACGCCGATTCCACNATGGGGTCGACTTCGTAGTCTTCCGCGGGAACCCCCCACATCATGTGCATGAAGTTGCCGACGTAGCTCAAGTTGTTCTTGGGGTACATCGTGGGCAATCCCACGTTGTGCTTGTACGCTTGGGCGGCCAAGGTGGGCAGCTTCGCGATCAAGCGGTGGATGGTCAAATCGATGTCCGTGATGTCACGGTTGGGATTCTGAGACTCGGGGTAGAAGGTCGACAACGACGCCACCATGCTGCTCAACATGCCCATGGGGTGAGCCCCCAGGGGAAACGCGTCGAAGAAACGCTTCATGTTTTCATGCACAATGGTGTGGTGCGTGATGCTGTCGTTGAAGTAGGCGAGCTGGTCCTTGTTGGGGAGGTCGCCGTAGATCAGCAAGTACGCCACTTCAATGAACGAGGCTTTCTCGGCCAATTCTTCGATGGCGTAGCCGCGGTAGCGCAACACGCCATTTTCACCGTCGAGGTANGTGATGCCACTTTGCGTGGAACCCGTGTTCTTGAACCCAGGGTCCATGGTGATGTACCCTGAGCTGCCGCGCAATTTGGAGATGTCGATGGCTTTCTCGTTTTCAGAGCCGGTGATGACCGGGAACTCGTACTCCTGGCCATCCAGGATCATGCGTGCAGTTTCGCTCATGGGAACGTGGTGTAGGGTTAGAGTGTCAAGCAATGCGAACGCCTGCTGTCAGGCGTCCTTGCGTCGCAAAGATAGGGGCAACCGGGGCCCCGAAGGCGCCTGGCATCAANGCCAGGTGTACTCGAAGCTGTCGCGGTATTGTTCCCACGCTTCTTGCCCAGCCCCGGGCTGGTAGGCCTCGTGGAAGAACTTGAGGTACAGCTCCATCTGGCCGGGCTGCTTGTAGCCGCTGATCGGAGCAATGACTCCAGCTTTCTCGTCGAAGTACACGAGCGTCGGGTAGGCGTTCACACCAAGGGCACGAGACAACTCATGCACCCCGTTGCGACCGCGCCGGTTGGGGTCGTAGGTGGGGTTGCTGTANGTCTCACCTTGGAATTGAACCTCGCCGGGCGACTCCGCGTCGAATTTGACGGCGTAGTAGTTGGCGTTGACNTAGTTGATNACGTTCGNNTTGGTGAACGTGTTNGCCATCATCATTTTGCANGGNCCGCACCATTGGGTGTAGACGTCCATCATGATTTTGCGGGGCTCCTTCTTTTGGGCTTCCACAGCCTCTTCCAGGCTCATCCACTGAATGCTCGCCGCCTGGCCCAAAGCCGCGCTGCAAACCACCATGCACATCAAGGAGAAAAAGAGATTCCGCATGGNCGCAATATCGCAAAGAAAAAGGCGCCCGAAGGCGCCTTTCACATGCTTTTGTCTGCCGGGAATCACTTCACCCCGTGCATCAACTTGTTCAACGGCTTGTTGAGCACCGCGATCAACACGGCAATGCCCACACATGTCCAGCCGATGGTGGAGAAGACTTCGGTGTACTTCATCAAACCCGCGGCGGCGTCAAGCTCTTCGCCAGAGTCGCCGTGTCCTCCTGTCAGGGTGGCGATGAGGCCGCCTGCGTAGTTGGCGATGGCGAAGCTCAAGAACCATCCNCCCATGGCGGTTCCAGCCATGCTCTTGGGAGAAAGCTTGGTAACCATCGACAGGCCGATGGGGGACAAGAAGAGTTCGCCCGTGGTGTGCAGCAAGTACAAGAACACGAGGGTCAAGAGTGGCACCATGGCTTGCTCGTCGGCGAACTGCAGGCCCACCAGGGTGATCANGAAACCTGCGCCGAGTTGCAANATGCCNANCGCGAACTTCATGGGNATGCTGGGGTTTTTGCCNAGNTGNTCAAGCTTCACCCACATCACGGAGAAGATGGACCCGAAGATGATGATGAACGCAGGGTTGAAGAACTGAGTCATGGATGCAGGCATGGTCCATCCGAGGATCTCACGGCTCACGTTGCGGTCTGCGAACAGCGTCAACGACGTGCCGGCTTGCTCGAAGCAGGCCCAGAACACAATGTTGATGACCATGAAGATGACCAAGGCAATCATGCGGTCGCGCCACATGGGGCCTTCNTTGATGCCTGCACGGACCAACGACGCCGCCACGAGCACGAAGAGGCCTGTGAGCAAGTAAGTCATCCAGTCGTTCTGGCTGATCAAGAAGTAGCACGCGGGGATCAGGGCGATGGAGCCGACTGAAATCCACTGGTACACCTTGAGGGGGCCAGCTTGCTTGTGGCCTTCCTCGGTGATGTCCAAGCCTGGGGCTGCAGCGTAGTTCGCGCGTCCGNTCCANAAGATGAAGAGGCCGGCCAACATGCCGATNCCNGCGAGCCCAAAGCCGTATTCGAAGCCGTAGGTTTCGCCCACAAANGCAACCAANGTGGTGGCGAGGAGCGCACCGATGTTGATGCCAATGTAGAAGATGGTGAAGCCTGAATCGCGACGTGGGTCGTTGTCTTCATAGAGCTTGCCGACAATGGTGGAGATGTTCGCNTTGAANAANCCGTTGCCGACAATCAACGCNCCCATGCCAAAGAGCATNAGCATCTCGCTTTGGGCGATGGCGTCAGGTCCGCCGACGGCNCCTCCCACCATCAAGAATTCTCCNATGGCCATNAGNACNGCTCCAAGGAGGATGGCGTAACGGTAGCCGAGGTACTGGTCGGCCATTTTGCCACCGAGCACGGGGGCGGCGTAGATCAGGGCCGTGTAGGCACCGTAAATGAGGGCGGCGTCAGAATCGCCTTTGAGCAAGGATTTGACCAAGAAGAGGGTCAACAAAACGCGCATGCCGTAGTAGCAGAAGCGCTCCCACATCTCCGAGAAGAAGAGGGTCATCAAGCCTTGAGGATGCCCTGCGGCAAGTTTCAATTGGGCCATGAGATCGTGTGTTTAAGGGGTTTGAATTTGCAAGTCGTTGTCTTCAGAAATGGTCTTTCACGAAGTCCATCAGCATGTTGAAGAGGTGCAGTCGGGTGTTGCCTCCGTAGATGCCGTGGTTCCGGTCGGGGTAGACAAAGAAGTCAAAATCTTTGTTTGCGGCGACCAACGCGTTGATCATCTCCATGGAGTTCTGGTAGTGCACGTTGTCGTCGCCTGAGCCGTGCACAAGCAGGAGCTCGCCTTGGAGTTTGTCGGCGTGGTTCACGGGGCTGTTGTCGTCGTAGCCGCTTTCGTTTTCTTGCGGCGTTTGCATGAAGCGTTCTGTGTANACCGTGTCGTAGTAGCGCCAGTTGGTGACGGGGGCCACGGAGATGCCAGCGTTGTAGACGTCGGCGCCTTTGGTCATGCAGAGCAACGTCATGAACCCGCCGTAGCTCCANCCCTGGATCCCGATGCGCTCGGCGTCCACAGANTCCCAGGTGCCGAGGTGTTCTGCCAGGTCGATGAAGTCTTCGGTTTCCAACTTGCCGAGCTCTTTGTAGGTGCTGTGCTCAAATTCACGGCCACGGAACTGGGTGCCGCGGGGGTCGCACGACACCACCATGTAGCCTTCTTGGGCCAAGAATTGGTGCCAAAGGAACGTGGACCCGCCCCAACTGTCGTTGACGGTGTTGGCGCCTGGTCCGCCGTAGATGGCCACGTAGACGGGGTGCTTTTGGCCAGACTTGTGCCCTTGGGGCATCATTTTCCAGCAGTTCAGTTCGACGCCCGCGTCGTTGGTGAACGTGAAGAACTCCTTCTCCACAGCGCCGTGCTCGGCCATGGCTGTGCGCAGCCCTTCGTTGTCCTTCAAGGTGCGAATGACTTTGCCATTTCGGTCCCGCAGGGTGTACACCGGAGGGGTGTTCGCCGTGCTGTGGTTGTGGATGCTGTAGTCGAAGCTCGCGGAGAATTCGTCGCCGTGGTGCCCAGGCGACTTGTCCAGCGTGGTCATCCGGCCGCGCATGTCCACCTGGCTCACGTGGTGTTGTGTCGCCCCCTGGACAGACGAAGTGAAGTGCACGCGCTTCCGCTTGGCGTCGTAGCCCAGGACGTCGATGACGTCCCACTCGCCGCGTGTCAGTTGCTTCTCCGTCCCATCAAAGCCAAACACGTACAAATGGTTGTGGCCGTCTCGCTCCGAGGTCATCACGAAGGACTTGCCATCTGCCAAGAAGGTCAAGTTGTCGTTGATGTCGATGTAGGTGTCGCACGTCTCTTGGAACACCTCGCGCGTGGCCACCTTGTCGCCACCTTGGTCGTCGGTCAACAACAGCCGAAGGTCGTTTTGGTGGCGGTTCATCGTGAACACACACAGCACCTCTGCGTCCCGGGTCCACTTGATGCGGGGGATGTAGTACGCCGCCTCTGGCAGGCTCACCTCCTTGGACACGCCCTCGGCGAGGTTGAAGATGTGCACCGAGACTTCGCTGTTGTCTTCGCCGGCTTTGGGGTACTTGAACGTGTACGGGTCCGGGTAGAGGGATCCGTAGACCGGCATGTGGAATTCACGCACCGCCGATTCGTCGAATTTCAGGTAGGCCAAGCGTTGGCCGTCGCCAGACCAAAACAACGCCTGGTCGTCCCCGAATTCCTCTTCGTACACCCAGTCCGTGGCGCCGTTGATGATGTGGTTGAATTGGCCGTCGGTCGTCACGGTGACCTCTTCGCCAGAGGCCAAGTCAGACACGAAGATGTTGTTGTCCCGCACAAAGGCCACCTTGTCGCCGGTGGGGGAGAGTTGCGCGAGGCGCTGCTTGCCGAGGCTGAAGTCGGTGACGGGCCGCGCAGGGGCGGACGTGGTCATGTCGTAGACGTGGAAGTTGGCGAAGAACGAGTGGCGGTAGAGCCCTTCGCTTTCGGTGGTCAACACCACAAACCGTTCGTCGCTGCTGAATTCGTAGCTGCTGAACCCGAGGCTGGCGTCTTCAAACGCCGCCACAGATGTCAGCAAGGTGTCCACGGGTTGGCCGGTCTTGTAGGACCACTTCACGATGCATGCGCCGAGGTCGGCGTCGCGTTCTTGGGTGGTGTAGTGTTTGCCGTCGGCCATGGAGCGGATGCCCCACACGTATTCGGTCCGGAACGTGCCGCTGGCCCAAATGGATTCGTTGCTGAAGGTGGCCTCCTGTCCAAATGAAGGAAGGCACAGGGCGGCCGTCAAGGCCAAAGACGTGGCGTGAATAACTCGCGAGAAGGAGTGCATGTCGTGCAAGGTTACTTTTGACAAGCGCCCAAGATAACGCAACGCGCATGGAACAGTTGAGACACGAGCACGGGTGGAATCCTGAAGATTTGAAGTCGCTCCTTGCCCCGGAACGGGTGCATTTGGGCGAGGCGGCGAGGCGTGACCATGCCTCGGACGAGACGGAGGATTTGGTGTTCGTGCCCGACGCGGTGGTGGAGCCCACGAGCACGGCGGAGGTGTCGCGGATTTTGGCCTACGCCCACGTTCACAAAGTGCCAGTCACCGCCGCCGGCGCGCGCACCGGGTTGAGTGGGGGAGCGCTGCCAGTCCAAGGGGGCATTTTGTTGAGCACCCGACGCATGAACCGCATTGTGGCCATCGACACCCTGAACCACCAGGCGGTGGTGGAGCCTGGGGTCATCACGGAGGAATTGTCCAACGCCGCCGCAGCCCAGGGGTTGATGTACGCCGTGGACCCGGCGTCCAGGGGGACGTGCACCATCGGGGGCAATTTGGCCGAGAACAGCGGGGGGCCGCGGGCGGTGAAATACGGCGTCACGAAGGACTGGGTGCTCAACCTGGAAGTGGTGCTGGCCGACGGCACCGTGATCCAGACGGGCGCCAACACCTTGAAAAATTCGACAGGCTACAACTTGACCCAGCTCATGGTAGGCAGCGAAGGCACGTTGGGTGTGGTCACCCAAGCGACGCTGAAATTGCTCCCTTTGCCCACGCACCAGGCGTTGATGCTGGTTCCCTTCAGGTCGGCCAAAGACGCGTGTGCCGCTGTGGCGGATTTGTTTCAAGCTGGGGCGGTGCCTAGCGCCCTGGAGTTCATGGAGCGCGACGCTGTATTGTTGGCGCAAGCCTTCACGGGCGTCCATGAGCCCGAGTTGCAGCCGGACGACGAAGCGCACTTGTTGATTGAAGTCGACGCCTTTGCGCAGGGCGACCTCATGCCCCAGTGCGAACGCATGTTTCCCGTGCTTGAGAAGCACAACGCAGGGGAAGTCTTGTTCGCGGAAAGCGCCGCAGAAAAGGAGAAGCTCTGGTTTCTGCGAAGGCGTGTGGGAGAAGCCGTGAAGGCCGAGAGCGTGTACAAAGAGGAAGACACCGTCGTGCCCCGCGGCGAGTTGCCGGCCCTGTTGGA
Organism: Crocinitomicaceae bacterium; assembly: GCA_002729115.1. Lineage (GTDB taxonomy): Bacteria > Bacteroidota > Bacteroidia > Flavobacteriales_D > Sanyastnellaceae > UBA11663. The sequence goes on from PBWG01000003.1 coordinate 11,246, forward strand.
GGCGGTCAAAACCCTGGGCAAGGAGCACGGCTTTCGATCCATCTGTTACGGACACGCCGGGGACGGCAATCTGCATGTCAACATCCTCAAAGACGGCATGGACGACGGCGCATGGGAAGCCATGATGAAGGTGGCCATCCGCGCCTTGTTCACCCGCGTGGTGGAACTTGGTGGCACCCTCAGTGGAGAGCACGGCATCGGTTTGGTGCAAAAAGAGTTCATGGACGTCGCATGCAGCGACCGGGCCTTGGACTTGATGAAGGCCATCAAAGCGTCGTTCGACCCCAAGGGCATCTTGAACCCAGGAAAGATCTTTCCGTCTTGACATGACGTGATTTGACCTGGGTCACGTCAAGCGCATGACAACGCGCTGTACCTTAGGGATGACGGCAACAGATCGTTCACCCCCTGACCCTTTGACCTCATGAAGCGTTTTTCATTTCTCCTTGCCATGGCCCTGTGTGTCCAGCCTTGGGCCCAAACGGATTGTGGCTACCAACCCGACGTGGACCCAGATTGGGCCATCGGGGTGACCGACATCTTGGCGTTGCTGGGGTTGTTTGGGGAGGTCGACACCGACCAAGANNACATCTGGGACAGCGACGACTTGTGCACGGACGTCGAGGCCTGCAACTACACGGCGAATCCAACNGAAGCATGCCTTTACGAAGACAACTTTGGGGTCTGCGGAGGCGACGGCGTCTTGCCTGAACTGCTTCTTGGTTCTTGGCAATTCAGCACCGGAGCAGGTGCCGTCAAAGTGGGCCCCAACCCCTACAGCGACGAGTGGTTTTCAAGCGGCGTGAACGGATTGCAAAACGCCCAGTACGACGACGTGTACACGTTCTACGCTGACGGGTCGTTCACGTCGGACTACAACGGAATCATCATCGACGCCTTCGCGAACTACAGCGAACAGGCGTATTCCTGCGGAGGGGCGGAATTGACCTTCAGCCCTGGGGCAGGCACATCGGGTGAAGATGCCTTCACGCTTGGNGCCACGGGAGGCGCTTGCAGCTGCCCTTTCATGGGCACCAACGACGGTGGGATGACCTACGACATNGTGGAATTGACGTCCACGACTTTGGTGATTCACACCTACACCGACAACGCTTCTTGCCAACAAACCGGGGGCTATTTCACCTACACATTCACCCGAGTCAATGGCGACACAGGTGTGGTTGATGGCGATGGCTACCAGGGTGCGGACAGTTACCCCGGCATGACCTTGGTTTGGTCGGACGAATTCGACGGAAGCGTCATCAACTCGAACAACTGGACTTACGATCTGGGCGCCAGCGGATGGGGCAACAACGAGTGGCAGAACTACACCAGCTCCCCCANCAACAGTTCCGTGGCCGATGGGTACTTGACCATCACNGCGCGCCAGGAGGGTGCCGNGTACACCTCCGCACGANTGAAGTCGGTGGACTTGCAAGAATTCCAATACGGNCGNATTGACTTCCGTGCGAAGNTGCCNGAGGGNCANGGCATTTGGCCTGCCCTTTGGATGCTNGGCTCCAACTTCCCNGAGGGCGGTTGGCCNCAGTGTGGCGAGATCGACGTNATGGAATTGGTGGGGCANCANCCGGGCACNGTGCACGGCACNGCCCACTGGGGCAGCAGCTGGAATGTGCACCAGTACAATGGAGGGCAAATTTCATTGCCAGGTGGCGCCAAATTCAGTGAGGCGTTTCACCTGTTTTCCGTTGTGTGGGAAGCCAACAACATCACGTGGTACATGGACGACCAACCGTACTTCAGCATCAACAGCTCTCAGATGAACGGCCAGCCATATCCTTTCAATGCGTCGTTCTTCTTCATCATGAACATTGCAGTGGGGGGCAACTGGCCTGGGTACCCAGACGCCACGACCCAATTCCCCCAAACCATGGTGGTCGACTACGTGCGGGTGTTCCAGCAGTGACAGCCCACGTGGCGTTGTGAAGAACTGTGGGTTTGGGTGGCGACGGCATGTCGCAGTGGATGGGTAGCTTGCCGCCCAAACCAACCAATTCATTCGAGCCATGGCGCACGATCTTTTGAAAGGAAAAAAGGGCATCGTCTTCGGAGCCCTCAACGACATGTCCATCGCCTGGAAAGTGGCGCTGGAAGCCCACGCACAGGGTGCGGAAATTGTGTTGACCAACGCCCCCGTGGCCATGCGCATGGGGGAAATCCACAATTTGGCCAAGTTGTGTGGCGACGCCCCGGTCATCCCCGCCGACGCCACGAGCGAAGAGGACCTGCAGAAGTTGTTCGAGGGGGCCATGGAGCACTTCGGCGGCAAAGTGGACTTCGTGTTGCACAGCATTGGCATGAGCCCCAACGTGCGCAAGGGGAAGCACTACACCGACATCAACTACAAGTTTCTCCAAACCACTTTAGACGTGAGCGCCATCAGCTTGCACAAAACGCTGGCCACCGCCAAGAAACTTGACGCACTCAACGAGTGGGGGAGTGTGGTGGCGTTGTCCTACATCGCCGCGCAGCGCATCTTCCCAGATTACGGAGACATGGCCGACGCGAAGTCGTTGTTGGAGAGCATCACACGGAGCTTTGGATACCACTACGGCGTGGCCAAGAAAATCCGTGTGAATACTGTCAGCCAGTCGCCGACTGTGACCACTGCAGGCAGCGGTGTCAAGGGCTTCGACGAGTTCATCAGTTACAGCGAAGCCATGTCGCCTCTGGGCAACGCAGACGCCCAGTCTTGTGCCGAATACTGCATCACGTTGTTCAGTGACCTCACCCGATACGTGACCATGCAAAACCTCTTCCACGACGGGGGATTCTCCAACACCGGGGTGTCCATGGAAGTCATTTCCAAGTTTGGGCCTCAAGAGGGGTGAGGCCTCACGATTCACCATGAAAAAGGACGCCTCAGGGCGTCCTTTTTTGTGTCAAGAAGTCGGGCCGT
>PBWG01000004.1 GCA_002729115.1 Crocinitomicaceae bacterium
TGGGATCACCCGCTCCATCTCCCCGGCATCGCCTGCCCCTTCTTCCCCGGCAAACTCGTCGTCGCGCTCGTCGCGCTCGTCGTCGTGGTGCTCTTGCTCGCTCATGCTTCCGTCAATTCGTCCTTCTCCACACGGAGGTTCTCAATGATGAATTTTTGGCGGTTGGGCGTGTTCTTGCCCATGAAGAAGCCCAGCATCTCCTGGAGGCTTTGCTCCTTGCCGATGACCACAGGGTCCAGCCGGATGTCCTCGCCGATGAAGTGGCTGAACTCGTCCGGGCTGATTTCCCCCAACCCCTTGAATCGGGTGATTTCCGCCCGGGCGCCCAAGTCGGCAAGGGCGGATTGCTTCTCCCCTTCGTCGTAGCAGTAACGGGTCTCCTTTTTGTTGCGCACCCGGAACAGCGGCGTTTGCAACACGTACAGGTGGCCCCGTTTGACCAAATCCGGGAAGAACTGAAGGAAAAAGGTGATCAGGAGCAACCGGATGTGCATGCCGTCGACGTCCGCATCCGTAGCGATGACCACCTTGTTGTAGCGCAAGGTATCCAACCCGTCTTCGATGTTGAGTGCGGCCTGCAGGAGGTTGAACTCCTCGTTCTCGTACACGACCTTCTTGGTCAGGCCAAAGCTGTTGAGCGGCTTCCCCTTCAAGCTGAACACCGCCTGGGTGGCCACGTCACGGGCTTTTGTAATGGAGCCCGACGCCGAGTCGCCCTCCGTGATGAACAGGGTCGTTTCCTCGTTGCGGTCCTTCTTGGTGTCGGTCAGGTGAAGGCGGCAGTCCCGAAGCTTGCGGTTGTGCAGTGAGGCCTTCTTGGCGCGTTCACGGGCGAGCTTCTTGATGCCCGCGAGGTCCTTCCTCTCCTTCTCACTTTGGATGATTCGGGCTTGAAGGGCCTGGGCGACCTCGGGATTGCGGTGCAGGAAGTTGTCCAGCTCCCGCTTCAAAAACTCAAACACGAAGCTCTTCAAGGTCGGGCGGTCCGGCCCCACTTCCAGGGAGCCGAGCTTGGTTTTGGTTTGCGATTCAAACACCGGCTCCTCCACCTTCACGGCCACCGCCGCCGAGATGCCGCCGCGGATGTCTTGGGCGTCGTAGTCCTTGCCAAAGAAGTCGCGAACCACACGGATGTAGGCTTCGCGGAAGGCCGCTTGGTGCGTCCCTCCTTGCGGGGTGTATTGGCCGTTGACGAAGCTTTGGTAGTCCTCGCCATACGCGTCGGTGTGNGTGATGGCCACTTCNATGTCTTCTCCCGAGAGGTGCACGATGGGGTACCGCAGCTTGCTGTCGAGCCGGTCCTCCAAAAGGTCCTTCAACCCGTGCTCGCTCCGGAATTTCTCGCCATTGAGGTACAGCGTGAGGCCTGTGTTCAGGTAGGCGTAGTTCCAAAGCAGCTTTTCCACGTGCTCGGTCCGGAACCGGTACGCCTTGAAGATGTCCGGGTCCGGCTTGAAGCGAATGCGCGTGCCGTTTCGCTTGGTGGTCGATTCCACCTTGGCGTCGTCCGTGAGCTCGCCGAGGACGAAGCCTGCGCGCTTGATTTGACCCTCCCGGACACTCTCCACCACGAATTCCGTGCTCAACGCGTTCACCGCCTTGGTGCCCACCCCGTTCANACCGACCGACTTCTTGAACGCCCGGCTGTCGTACTTGCCGCCTGTGTTGATCTTGGACACGCAGTCGACCACCTTCCCCAAGGGGATGCCACGGCCGTAGTCGCGCACACGGACTTCGTCGTCCTTGATCACCACTTCGACGGTGCGTCCGTGCCCCATGGTGTACTCGTCGATGCTGTTGTCAATCACCTCTTTCAGGAGCACGTAGATGCCGTCGTCGGCGTCCTTGCCGTCTCCCAATTTCCCGATGTACATCCCNGGGCGCATACGGATGTGCTCTTTCCAATCGAGGCTCCGAATGTTGTCTTCCGTGTACTGGACTTGCTCTGCCATATCTGCCTCTAAAGTACCGATGCACCGCAGGCTTCCACCCCAGGCCAAACCCCAACTTTTCCACACCCCACGCGCCTTTCACTCACCATTCGAACCCTACCTTTCGGGGCATGACAGACCACGCCGACCACCCNAACCATCCCGTNCGCCAACTCGAGCCCGCAGACCTNTGGAATCGATTCGCCGATTTGAACGCCATCCCNCGCCCCTCCAAGCACGAGGGCAAGGTGGTCGANTGGCTTCANNAGTGGGCCGCCTCGNAGGGNCTTGAATCGCTTCAAGACGAGGTGGGCAACGTGCTGATCAAGAAGCCTTCAACCCCAGGATTGGAGTCGCGGAAAACGGTCGTGCTGCAGAGCCATGTGGACATGGTTTGTCAGAAGAACGAAGCCACGGAATTCGACTTCATGACCCAGGGCATTCGGATGCTTGTGGACGGCGACTGGGTGCGTGCCGAGGGCACCACATTGGGGGCCGACAACGGCATCGGAGTGGCAAGCATTTTGGCCGTGTTGGAGAGCAGCGACATTCCGCACCCTGCCTTGGAAGCGCTCTTCACCATCGACGAAGAAACCGGCATGACCGGNGCCCTNGGACTCCAAGGCGGGTTCCTCTCTGGGGACATCTTGCTCAACCTCGACACCGAGGACGACGACGAAATCAGCATCGGCTGCGCAGGCGGCGTGGACCTGACCTCCCGCGGCACCTACACCCAAGAAGCCACCGTGGCCGACGGCAACGTTGCACTCGANCTCGTGGTGCGCGGGGCCTCAGGAGGTCACAGCGGCATGGACATCCACAAAGGCCTGGCCAACGCCAACAAACTGGGCAACCGCNTGGTGCTTGAAGCCCTTGACCATGTGGACCTGCGTGTCGCCTCCATCCAAGGAGGAGGCCTTCGCAACGCCATTCCGCGTGAGTCCAAGACTACCTTGGTGTGCGCCAAGGAGGACTTCGCAGCGCTGGAGGCGGCCCTGACAGAAAGCCGTGACACGCTGAAAGCGGAGTACGCCACCACCGACCCCGACCTCACCGTCGAGTGGAACTCCGCGACGTTGCCAAGCCAGGTGATGGGCGAAGAAGACCAATACGCCTTGTTGCTCGCCATCCAGACGTGCCCCGTGGGCATCCACCGGATGAGCCCCGACATCGCAGGTTTGGTCCAAACCTCCAACAACCTCGCACGCGTCGACGTGCAAGACGGACAAGTGGAAATCCAATGCCTCAACCGGAGCAGCGTCGATTCTGAAAAGGACGACCACGCGCGCAGCATCGAAGCCGCGTTTGCACTGGCAGGGCTGCAGACCGAGCGCAGCGGTGCTTACCCAGGTTGGACCCCCAACCCAAGCAGCGAAGCGGTGGCCATGTGCCGAGACTTGTACGAGGATCGCTACAAGGAAGCGCCCCGCGTGTTGGCCTGCCACGCCGGGTTGGAGTGTGGAATTTTGGGGACCAACTACCCGGAGATGGACATGGTGTCCTTTGGGCCCAACATCCGCGGNGCGCACAGCCCCGACGAATGCGTCCAAATCAGTTCNGTCCAAAAGTTCTGGGGCTATTTCCTNGAGGTNTTGAACCGCACCCCAGAAGCTTGACGACATGAGCCAACCCGCTTCCCGCCCCCTCATCCTCGTCACCAACGACGACGGCATCACCGCACCTGGCATCCGCAACCTGGTGGAATCCATTGCCGACCTCGGTGACGTGGTGGTCGTCGCGCCCAACAGCCACCAATCTGGCATGGGCCACGCGATCACCATCAGCAACATCCTGAAGATGTGGCCGCACGACTTTGGCATGGAGGGTGTCCAAGCGTACAAAACGTCAGGCACGCCGGTGGACTGCGTCAAGCTCGCCATCTACAAGATCTTGGACCGCAAACCTGACATCCTGCTNAGCGGCATCAACCACGGGAGCAACAGCTCCATCAACGTCATCTACTCTGGCACGATGAGCGCCGCGGTGGAAGGGGCGCTGGAAGGCATNCCCTCTGTGGGATTTTCGCTGTGCGACTTNGCCGAGGATGCNGACTTCAGGGGCGCCCGCAGGGCNGTCCGCACCGTCACGGAGAAGGTGNTGAAGGAGGGTACACCCAAGGGCACGTGCCTGAACGTGAACATCCCCAAGGTGGCCCCGGAGGCGTTGAAAGGGTTGCGCATTTGCCGCCAGGCCGCAGGACATTGGGCCGATTCGTTCGAAGAACGCGCGGCGCCAGGGGGCCGTCCGTACTACTGGATGACGGGCAACTTCACGGACGTGGATTCGGGTGAAGACACCGACGAGTGGGCCTTGCGCCACGGCTACGTCAGCGTGGTCCCTGTGCAGTACGACCTCACAGCCCACCACGCCATGGCCGAGTTGAACCAATGGNACCTCGGTTTTGACAGCTGACCGGGCCAAATTCGACACGCTGCCCGTGGGCCTGGCTGCCGGAGTGGTGGGCACCGCCCTCGGCGGGTTGCTGTTGGGACAATGGTGGGCCTGGGCGAACGGCACCACGTTCCAAGACTTCTACAAGACCGTGGTCCTGGGCAGCCAGATTTACCGCGACAGCATTTTGACGGCNAGCACGTTGTTGAACGTGGTCTTGTTTTGGGTGGCCAACCGCATGGGTTGGGAGCNCATCGCNCAAGGCTTGCTCGGCGTGATTNTGATCACCGTGCCCTTCATTGTTTATTTCCAATCCACCGCAGGCACCCTTTGACCCATGGGCTCGCCTCGTCGCTTGAACCGTCCTGGTAACCTCCACGCCTTCTTCGTGGTGGGGGAAGCTTCCGGAGACGTCTATGGGGCGGGATTGATTCGCGCCCTTCGCGCAGAGNCCGAAGCCCTCGGGCTGTCTTTCACTTGCACCGGCTGGGGCGGCGACGCCATGGCCGAGGCAGGCATGGATGTCTTGACCCATTGCAACGACATCAATCACATGGGCTTTTGGGAAGTGTTCAAGCACCTCCCCTCCATTTTGGGCAACNTNAAGCGCGCCCAGCGTGACATCCAGACCGCCAAGCCGGACGTCGTGNTCACCATCGACTTCCCCGGCTTCAACATGCGCCTGGCCAAACGGCTGAGAAAAGCCCAGCACCCGGCCTTTCGGTTGCAATGGGTGGCGCCACAGGTTTGGGCTTGGAAATCGGGACGCGTGCACGCCCTGGCGCAGGACTTCGATGCCGTGGCGCCCATTCTGCCGTTCGAGCGCGACGCCCTTGAATCGGCCAAGGTCGAGGTGTGGAACGAAGGGCATCCTTTGCTCGACGTTGTCCAGCCGACTCCGTCTGAGCAGGCATCAGCCTACGACTTNGTCTTGTTGCCAGGCTCAAGGGCGCAAGAACTCGACCACCATTTGGAAGTCATGGTGGACGCCGCCNNGCNAGGCGCCGNACAAGGGCTTTGGTCACTGCAGAACGTGGTGGTGGCTGGCGCCCCCGGCCGCGCAATGTCCGACTACGAACTCGCCGCCACGGCAGGCCTTCAGGTGCGTTTTGGACAAACCCAAACCCTGCTCCAAGGCGCCCAACTGGCGTGGGTGGCCAGCGGGACCGCCACGCTCGAAGCGGCTCTGCTCGACACGCCTCATGTCGTGGTGTACAAGACGAGCCGGTTGACGTTCACGCTGGCCAAACGACTTGCCCAAGTTGCCCACATCGGTCTCCCCAACCTGCTCGCAGGCAGAGAGGTTGTCCCAGAACTGATTCAGGATCGGTTCACGATCACCCAATTGCTTGACGTGTCCAGGCGCGGATTGTCACAGCAGAAGCTGGAGTTTCAAGCCCTGAGGGAAGGCCTCGGTGGTCCTGGCGCCACGCGGAGGTTGGCCAAGCGCCTCTTGGCCCAATTCGAAACGACCTGAGCCCGGACGGTCAAAAACCGACCAAGGATTGGCCCTTGGGAAGCACCACCTTCAACACAACTTCGGCCGTCCACGGGACATCTTTCTCCACTTGCACCTTCTCCCAACGCACTTCTCCGGTGTCTGCGTCGTAGACCCCACCGGCCGACGGCTCGACGCTCACGTCCCAACCCGAGGACCACGGGAGGGCCTCCACCACGCTGACGCTGGCCACGCCCGGTTCGAGGTTGAACACCTGAAGTTGCCGGACTTGCTTCACCACGGTTTTCCCACTCAGCCTTTTGGTTCCGCTTTCGTCGCGCAACAAGGCACGGGCGATGCGCACGGTTTCATCTGCGCCGAGCATCACGTTCAAGGAATCGCCCCATGAAGGCATGTTCAGCGGCATGACGCCGAGCATGGCGCCGTCTTGAAAGACCCGCCCTTCGCCAGACAAAAATCCCGCGTCCATCCACGACTTGGTGTGGCACGACCGCAGGGCTTCTTCGCCCAACGTTGCGTTGGCGAGCCACGACGGCGTGGCGGGCAACACATGGCTGTCAAGCAAGACCCTGGCGGGGTCCCCCGAGCCTGACACCCCCACCCTGCCTTTCACATCGTGCTGCCAATTGCTGGACTGAGGTGCCTGCATGTTCAACACATCTTCTCGCGCGCGGTCGTCGGAAAGTCCGCTGTTCACCCACGCGACATTGGCTGAGTAGCCGTCGTAGGACATGGCGGACTGGCGCTTGAGCTGAGGGCGTCTCGCTTGGGGCATGGCCGCGCCCAAGGGCTCGCCCGTTCGAAGGACGAGCGACACGTCTTCCCAGTCGAGTCCGGTGGTTTGAACCACTCGGGCGAAACGCTCCACGCTCAGGGCGTCCTTGCCCTCATCCCACGACACGTCGTAACTCGACACCCATCCGGCGCGGCGTGTGGCCACGTGCACCCGCAAGTCTCCTCGCCCCGTGCCAGACAGGACCAACTGCAGCGCTTGGGATGGGGAAGCGGCGCGCACCTCCAGATCTTCCAAGTCCTGACGGGCCACGTCCAATTCCAGCTGAAGCGCCCGAATGTTGCTGACCAGATCGACCCGTTCCAAGGACAATTCCCGGTGCTTTTGGGCCAGGTAGTGGCGCATTTCCTCCACGTCGTCCACCAGCAACACTTCTCCGCCGCCGCCGATGCTGCGGTTGTATTCCAAGAAGACACGTTCCTGGTCCAGCGCGTGCAGCAAGGCCTCTTCCAGCTCCAGGGCCAAAGTCCGCCCCTCCACGTCCCTGTGCGCCGCGTCAAGGGCGTTTTCCAGGTCGGGCAACACCTCAAGCTTGGACACCGAAATCAGCTCGAGTCCCCGGGGGAGTTCAATTTGTGCGCTGGCCACGTCGATGTCGTCGGGCAGGTTGGGCAACGTCACCCGAAGTTCTTCGCCTTGCCCCCGCACCGTGGTTTCAAACGACATCACCGCACCCACTTCGTGGCATGTCACTGCATCGAGCAGCCATGGTTGTTCGCCCTGGGCCCAGGACATGCCGGGACACATCCACACCCATGCCAACCCCAAACCCCATGCGCACAAGCGCGTCACGTTAGAAACCATGTCGTTCAATTTGGGCTGAAAATACAACGCGTTCCTCGTGGGATTGGGGCCGTTCAAGGCGCGCAAACCACGGTGTCGGTGATCCCGGAGTACGCCGCGAACCAGCCCAAACCTCCGTCCACCGTCGTCGAAGCAGACGTCGGCAATGCAAAGGGATTGCCCTGGTTGGCCAGGCTGTTTTCAAAGTCACGAAGGACTTCAAACACCTCGTAATCGATGGCTTCCATGCGCACCACCACCGTGTCTCCCACCTTCCAAAACCCTTCCTCACCCGGCGTTTCCTCCACCCCTGGCTGTGGCGACCGGAAATTGGAAAACGGAAAGGTCAGACCGTCGACGAACACGTCGTCGAACACGCTTCCGAGCGGATAGAAGAAATCCTCTCCCAGATTTTCCCGCTTCGACGACCAACGGTAGGCGTCTCCAAACCCGACGGGATCCGTGAACTGCGTCCAAATCAATCCCAGCGAGTCGTTGGTGGAAGACTCCGGGATGTCAAACCACGCGCTGTCCAACGCAGGCAGAGGGCGAAGGCTGGCGGAGGCAGTCAAGTCGTACGATTGCACGCTGTCCGACCACAAGGCCTGAATCTCGTATTGCTTGCCCACTTCGCCGTACGTCTCAGGTGCCGCGAATCCAGTGTAGACGCAGAACTCCGCGTTGGCCAGCACCTCGGCGTCGAAGCCCAAGAAATCGGCCGCAGCCTCCAAGGCTTCAGGCGGGAGGTCCCCCGTGCATAGTGCCGGCAACGGGACGGTCACCCCGTCCACCGTGCAGGTCACCTCGGCGTCTGCCACAAACAAGTCGTTCAATGTCGACAAATCCACCGGGTCGAAATAGCCTTGGGTTGTGGTCAGAATCACCACAGGTGGCTCACCCAAACGGACGGACGCCTCCATCACACCTTGCGGCGTCGCGTCGGGCAAATCCACCTCCACCAACGTCGTGCAACTGGCCAGAATCACAGCAAAACCCAGGGCCCACGTGGCGCGATGTTCAAGAAGGGGATGCAGCATGGTGCAAAATTAGGTGGACACCCAGGCGTCATCCCAAGTGTGTTGGTGAAAAAACCCGAAGGCCTCGTCAATGTTCTCGAAAGCACGGCCCTACTTTTGCGGGCAATTCACGACCATGTTGAATCGACGCCACCTCAGGATCAAGATCCTGCACGTTCTTTTTGGCTACTATCAAGACGAAGACCGCGACCCCAAGCGCTCCCGTCAAGCCTTGGACCACAGCACGCAGAAAATGCAAGAGCTGTACCTCATGTTGCTCGACATGGTGGGGTCCATGCAAGCCCTCGCCATTGAACGCATCGAGGCGGGATACAAGAAACAACTCCCCTCTCCCGAGGATTTGAACCCCAACACGAAGTTTGTGACCAACAAGCCGCTGCGCGTGTTGGCCAACAGCAAACACTTGCGCAAAGCCTGCGACGCCCACGGCGTGGGGTGGGCCAACCGACAAGAATTGCTGAAAGCGATCTTCAGGGCGTTGTTGGACCACGAGGAGTACACCGAGTACATGGCCTCCGAGGAGCGTGGGTTTCAAGTGGACCGGGAAAGCCTGGTGAGGATGTTCCGCAAGCACATGGTCAACTTTGACCTGTTCCAAGACATGCTGGAGGAAGAAAGCATCTTCTGGGTGGACGATTTGGACCTCGCGGCAAGCATGGCCATCAAGACCATCAAGACCATCAAGGAAGGCGACGAGGAAGTGGAGCTGTTGCCCTTGTGGCGGGACGACGACGACGACAAGGCGTTCATGGAAGACCTGTTCACCCAAACGTTGGCGTTGGGCGAGGAAAGCGAGGCACTCATCAAAGAAGGCGCCCAGAACTGGGAGCTCGAGCGCATCGCCACCACCGACCGCATCCTGATGAAGATGGCCTTGGCTGAAGCGCGGACCTTCGAGTCCATCCCCTTGAAAGTGACCCTCAACGAGTACATCGAACTCAGCAAGTACTACAGCACCCCCAAGAGTCACGGATTCATCAACGGCATCTTGGACCAGTTGTTCACCAAGTTGAAGGAGGGCGGCAAAATCAAAAAAGTCGGACGCGGCCTCATCGAATGATGTCCTGGAAAGGTGCCCTGACCTCGATGGCCCTGGTGTGCGCTTGGGCAGGATGCGGGGAACCCGACGCGGTCGGCACCCACATGATTGTGAACCCTGCCACGGCTTCCAGCGTCGAGGTGGAAACGCTACGACCCACCCTCGCGTTTGCCGACACCCTGATGGAGTTCGGCGTGGTCAGCGAGGGGCACGTGGTGGAGCATGTGTTTTCGTTCACGAACCAAGGACCTGGCAACGCTGTGCTCGCCGACGTGAGCACCACCTGCGGCTGCACCGTGGCCAAGACGTGGCCCAAGACGCCGCTCGCCCCCGGAGAAAGCGCCTCCATCGAGGTGACGTTCAACACACGGGACAAGTCTGGACCGCAGGACAAAGTCGTGGCCGTGGTGGCCAACACCGACCCGAGCGTCACACGGCTCCACCTTGTCGGCACGGTGGTGTCCCCCCGCTGACGGGCGACGCCGTTTGGTGGGTACCTTTCCACCATGATTTCACACCTTCTTCTCCAAGCCGCGGCTGGCGGCGGTGGCATGTCCACCTTGTTGATGCTGGCAGGGATGTTTGCCATCATGTACCTCTTCATGATTCGTCCGCAAATGAAGCGCCAGAAAGAGGCCAAAGCCTACCGCGACGCCGTCAAGAAAGGAGACCATGTCGTCACCATTGGCGGGCTCCACGGCAAGGTGATTTCAGTCAGCGACAAAACCGTCGTGGTCGAACTTGAATCGGGCAAAGCCCGCGTGGACAAGAGCGCCTTGTCCCCCTCCGGTTCAGCCGAAAGCCAAGAATTGGAAGCGAAGGCCTCATGACGGCTGAGCGAAGCATGCCCTTGTGGGTGGCCGTTGTCCCGGTGGCCCTCTTGGTGGCGCTGCTCGGGGCGGACGTGGTCTTCTTTGGGGAAGACAGCTCCTACGGCTCCAACCAGATTGCCCTCCTCTTGGCTGCCTTGGCCGCAGGCGGACTCGGCATGGCCCGAGGCGTAACCTGGGAGACCATCCGCGACACCATCGCGTCGAGCATCGGCACAGCGACCGAAGCCATCCTCATCTTGCTGCTCATCGGCGCCCTCAGCGGCACCTGGTTGTTGGCCGGCATCATCCCTGCCTTCATCCACTACGGCATGATGATTCTGCAACCGCAGATTTTCCTGTTTGCGGCGTGCATCGTGTGCGCCGTCCTGTCACTCGCCACCGGAAGCTCTTGGGGCACCGTCGGCACCGTCGGCATCGCGCTGGTGGGCATTGGCCAAGCCCTCGGATTGTCCGAAGGCTGGGTGGCCGGCGCCATTTTGAGTGGGGCGTATTTCGGGGACAAAATGTCGCCCTTGAGCGACACCACCAACCTCGCACCGGCCGTTGCTGGCACCGACCTCGTCACCCACATCCGATACATGGCCTACACCACGGGCCCCAGCATTGGCATCGCGCTTGTGGTGTTCCTGTGCGTGGGCTTGGGCGGTGGCGCGGCCGACAGCGGGGCTGAATTGGCCCCCGGGTTTGCAGACGCGGTCTCAGGCGCATTCCACATCCACCCTGGCCTCTTCGTGGCCCCCGTGGCCGTGTTGGTCATGATCGCACGGAAAGTGCCTGCCGCGCCGGCCTTGTTCGTCGGGGTGTTGCTCGGCGCCCTCACCGCTNTGGTGTTTCAGCCGGAGGTCGTGCGCACCGTCGCGGGAAGCGATTGGGGATTTGCAGCGGCCGCCTACATCGCCTCCATGCANGCCATGGCNNTCGACGTGTCGATCGTCACGGGACACGATTTGGCCGACGAGCTCCTGAGCTCCAGCGGCATGGCAGGCATGCTCAACACGGTGTGGTTGATTGTGTGCGCCATGACCTTCGGGGCGGTGTTGCAAGCCACCGGCATGTTGGCACGGCTGACCCAAGCCCTTGTGGGTGGGGTGAACAGCGTGCTCGGGTTGGTGGGACGAACAGTGGGCGCCTGCTTGGCGTTCAATGTGCTGGCGTCCGACCAATACATCGCCATTGTGGTGCCTGGCAAAATGCTGGGAGACGCCTACAAAGACCAAGGTTTGGCGCCCGAGAACCTCAGCCGCACGCTCGAGGACGCGGGCACGGTCACCTCGGTGCTCATCCCCTGGAACACCTGCGGCGTGGCCCAAAGCGGCATCCTCGGGGTCGCCACCTTGGCGTACGCCCCGTACTGCATTTTCAACTGGGTCTCGCCGTTGATGACCATGTTGGTGGCCGGATTGGGCTGGAAGGTCCGCCGGTTGAACGAGGGGTGAACGTACCGTCGACTCGATTGTTGAGACCGCATGGCCGACCAACCCCTTGTCCATCCCTCCCCTGACCAGCGTCAAGACGCCTTGGTGGTGACCGGCGCGGCCGAGCACAACCTGAAGTCGGTGGACGTGGAGTTGCCACGCAACAAGCTGGTGGTCTTCACTGGGGTCAGCGGCAGCGGCAAATCGAGCCTCGCGTTTGACACCCTGTATGCGGAAGGCCAGCGGCGCTTTTTGGAAACCCTGAGNGCNTACGCCAGNCAATTNCTCGGCGGNNTGAAACGTCCNGACGTGGAATCCATCACAGGNTTGAGNCCNGTGGTGGCCATCGAGCAGAAAACCGTGTCCAANAACCCGCGCTCGACGGTCGGCACNGTCACNGANCTGCACGACTTNCTGCGNCTGCTNTANGCCCGNGCCGCCGACGCCTACTCCCTGAAGACNGGGGAGCCNATGGTGCGGTACACCGANGCNCAGATTGCCGAGAACATTTTGACGCGTTTTGAAGGCCAAAAATTGCTCCTTCTCGCCCNCATGGTCCGCGGCCGGAAAGGGCATTACCGTGAGTTGTTCGAGCAAATCATGCGTCAAGGCTACCTCCGGGCNCGCATCGANGGCGAGCTCGTCGAGCTNGAGCCAGGNCATCGNGTGGACCGNTACAAGGTCCACGACATCGAGGCCGTGGTGGACCGCATCGTGGTTCGGGCCCAGGACGAGGCCCGCATTCTGAAGTCTGTGCAGACGGCCCTTTCCTTGGGGAAGGGATCGATGGCCGTCATGGCCATGGACGGCGGCGAGCCGGTCCATTTCTCGAGGAACCTAATGTGTCCGACCACCGGGTTGGCCTACCCCGATCCGGAACCCAACCTGTTCAGCTTCAACAGCCCGTATGGCGCGTGCCCCACCTGCAACGGGTTGGGCAAGGTGGCGCAGGTGGACCCCGCAACCTTGGTGCCCGACCCCAAGGTGTCGGTGAAAAAGGGAGGCATCGCCCCCTTGGGCAAACTCAAGGACAACCTGACTTCACGAATCGTCGAGGCCATCCTGGTGAACCACGGCATTGCGTTGACCACGCCGGCGGGCGACATCCCGGAGGCCGTGATGGGCGAAATCTTGTACGGGAGCGACAAGGACGTCAAGCTGCAAGACCGCGGCGGCGTTCGGGGCGGTTCTGTGCCGTTCGAAGGCCTGGTCGCGGCCATTGTGCGTTCTGCGGAAAAGGCCAAATCCGTGCCCCTGCGACGTTGGGCGCAATCGTTCATGCANCGGGTCACCTGTCCGTCGTGCGAAGGGTCCAGGCTCAAGCCCGTGAGCCTCCAATTCAAGCTGGGTGACCGCGACATCGGCGAGCTGGGCAAGATGGACCTGCTGGATTTGGCGGCCTTCCTGGAAAACCTCGAAGGCCAACTCTCCGAACGCCAAGCCACCATCGCCAAGGCGCCTTTGAAAGAGGTCCGTGCGCGCTTGGGCTTCTTGCTNGACGTGGGGTTGGGCTACCTCAGCCTGGACCGTCCCACGCGCAGCATCAGCGGCGGCGAGGNGCAACGCATTCGTTTGGCCACGCAGATCGGAAGTCGGCTCACCGAGGTGTTGTACATCCTCGACGAGCCGAGCATCGGGCTGCACCAGCGGGACAACCGCAAGCTCATTGACAGCCTGTGTGCNCTGCGCGACGCCGGNAACTCCGTCTTGGTGGTGGAACACGACGAGGACATGATGTTNGCGTCCGACCACCTCGTGGACATCGGGCCGGGTGCTGGGGTGCANGGCGGACAAATCGTCGCCCAGGGACCGCCGGACCAACACCTCGCGTCGGACTCGCTGACCGCCCAATACTTGAACGGCGTCAAGCGCATCGAGGTGCCCGCCAAGCGACGAAGAGGCCACCGGAAGAACCTCATCCTGAAAGGCGCGACCGGACACAACCTGCAGTCGGTCGACTTGAAATTGCCTTTGGGCTGCCTGATCGGCGTCAGTGGGGTCAGCGGGAGCGGCAAAAGCTCGCTTGTCAACCAGACCCTTCTGCCTGCGTTGCTGAACCATTTGCACGAGGACATCCGCATTCCCCTNCCCCACAAGAAAATCACGGGGCTGGACCACATCGACAAATGCATCGCGATCGACCAGAGTCCCATCGGACGCACACCGCGCTCCAACCCNGCCACTTANACGGGGTTGATGGACCTGATTCGAACGCAGTTCACCTTGCTTCCTGAAGCCAAAATCCGAGGCTACAAAAAGGGTCGCTTCTCCTTCAACGTGGCGGGAGGNCGCTGCGAGACGTGCAANGGGGCCGGCGTGAAGACGGTCGAGATGAACTTCTTGCCCGACGTGCACGTGCCNTGCGAGGCGTGCCAAGGGAAACGGTTCAACCGGGAAACCCTGGAAGTGCGCTACCGAGGCAAGAGCATCGCCGACGTGNTGGCCATGACCGTGGACGACGCGCACAGCTTTTTCGAGGCCATCCCCAAGATTCACCGCATCACCTCCACGCTGCAGTCGGTGGGTTTGGGCTACATCACCCTGGGGCAACAAAGCACCACGCTGAGCGGCGGAGAAGCGCAGCGCGTCAAATTGGCGTCCGAGCTGGCCCGCATCAGCACCGGGAGCACCTTGTACATCTTGGACGAGCCCACCACNGGCCTNCACTTCAANGACGTNCANCTGCTCATCGACGTCCTCCACAAGCTGGTGGACCAAGGCAACACCGTGGTNGTGATTGAGCATCACCTCGACGTGTTGAAGGTGTGCGACCACCTCATCGACCTGGGACCCGAGGGCGGAAAGCACGGCGGAACCATCCTTGCGCAGGGCAAACCCGAAGCCGTCGCGGCGTGCGAAGAGAGCCACACAGGCCGGTTCCTCAAGCCGCTTTTGGGCTGACCCATTTGGAACCAAGGCCCTTCCGTGCCCATCTTATGGGACATGAAGCGACAACCACAACGCACTTGGTCCGAGATCAAAAGCAACGACAGCTGGTCGATTTTCAAAATCATGAGCGAGTTCGTCGAGGGCTACGAAACCCTTCAGCGGATTGGCCCTTGCGTCAGCATTTACGGGTCGGCCAGAACAGGCCCTGACACCGACACCTACAAGGCCGCACGCGAGGTGGCCGCGGCCCTGGTGGACGCCGGGTTCGGGGTCATCACCGGCGGTGGACCCGGCGTGATGGAAGGCGGCAACCGCGGCGCCCAGGACCGGGACGGCGTTTCCGTGGGGCTCAACATCGAGCTGCCGTTTGAACAATCCCACAACGATTACATCAACCCCGACACCTGCCTGCACTTCGACTATTTCTTCGTGCGCAAGGTGATGTTTGTGAAGTACAGCCAGGCCTTTGTGGTGATGCCAGGCGGGTTTGGCACCATGGACGAGTTGTTCGAAGCCTTGACGTTGATGCAAACCGAGAAAATCGAGAAGCAACCGATCATCCTGTACGACAGCACATTTTGGGACGGC
>PBWG01000005.1 GCA_002729115.1 Crocinitomicaceae bacterium
GAGTGGATGCCCGCAGGTTCAATGTGCTGCATGATGCCCACAATCCGAACCTCGTCGCCGTCACAGATGGCGTCGGCTTCGCATTCCATGGCGCCGTCCAAGAAGTGGTCCAACAGGATTTTGTTGTCCGGCATGTCGCGCAGGATGTCGACCACGTGACGTTCCAAATCCTCCTCGCTGATGACAATCTTCATGCGCTGGCCGCCCAACACGTACGAGGGGCGCACCAACAGCGGGAATCCAAGCTCCCGGCTCAGCTCCACAGCCTGGTCGGCGTTTTCCACCACCCCGAACTTGGGGTAAGGAATGCCTTCCTCCTTGAGCAAGGTGCTGAAGCTTCCGCGGTCCTCAGCCAAATCCAAGGCTTCGTAGGAGGTGCCCATGATCTTGATGCCGTGACGCTCGAGCTTTTCGGCAAGCTTCAATGCGGTTTGGCCTCCGAGCTGCACGATGACTCCCTCGGGCTTCTCGTGCAAGATGATGTCGTAAATGTGCTCCCAGAACACGGGCTCGAAGTAGAGCTTGTCCGCCGTGTCAAAATCGGTCGACACCGTTTCTGGGTTGCAGTTAATCATGATGGTCTCGTACCCGCACTCCTTCGCCGCCAACACGCCGTGAACGCAGCAGTAGTCGAACTCGATGCCCTGACCGATGCGGTTGGGGCCGCTGCCCAACACCACGATCTTCTTCTTGTCGGACACCACGCTTTCGTTGGCTTCCTCCTCGAAGGTGCTGTAGTAGTAAGGCGTCAACGCCGGGAATTCGGCGGCGCACGTGTCCACGAGCTTGTAGACGCGCTTGATGCCTTCCGCGTGGCGGCGGGTGTGCACCTCGGACTCCAAACAATTCAGGATGTGCGCGATCTGACGGTCCGCGTAGCCCTTGCGTTTGGCCTCGCGCAGCGTCTCCGCGGGCACGTCGGCGATGTTGTGCTTGGAGAGGTCCTTTTCAAAGTGGACGAGCTCCTCGATTTGGCGCAAGAACCAAGGGTCAATCTTGGTGGCTTCGAAGATGCTCCGGAATGGGATGCCCAGCTTGAAGGCGTCGTACACGTGGAACAACCGGTTCCAGCTGGCGTTGCGCAGGCTGTGCATGATGGCGTCCTGGTCGCGCAACTCGCGGCCGTCCGCCCCAAGCCCGTTGCGCTTGAGCTCCAGCGATTGACACGCCTTCTGCAAGGCCTCCTGGAACGAGCGCCCGATGGCCATCACCTCGCCCACGGCCTTCATCTGCAAGCCCAAGACGTCGTCGCACCCTGGGAACTTGTCGAAGTTCCAACGGGGGATTTTCACCACCACGTAGTCGAGCGTGGGCTCGAACATGGCGGAGGTGTTCCCCGTGATTTGGTTTTTCAACTCGTCCAAGTGGTACCCAATGGCCAGCTTGGCCGCGATTTTCGCAATCGGATAACCGGTCGCCTTGGACGCCAGCGCCGAGGAACGGCTCACACGCGGGTTGATCTCGATGGCGATGATCTCCTCCTTCTCGTCGGGAGACACGGCGAATTGCACGTTGCATCCACCGGCAAAGTCACCGATGCTGCGCATCATCTTGATGGCCATGTCCCGCATGCGCTGGAACGTGGAATCGCTCAAGGTCATGGCCGGGGCCACGGTGATGCTGTCCCCGGTGTGGATGCCCATCGGATCGAAGTTCTCGATGGAACACACGATGGTCACGTTCCCGTTGCTGTCGCGAAGCAACTCGAGCTCGAATTCCTTCCACCCCAACAACGCCTTGTCAATCATGACCTCGTGGATGGGGCTCAAGTGCAAGCCACGTGTCAACTTCTCTTCGAACGCCTCCTTGTCGTAGACCACAGCCGCGCCCGCCCCTCCAAGGGTGTACGAAGCGCGGATGCACAGCGGATAGCCAAACTCCTGGGCCACTTCCTTCCCTTCCAGGAAGCTTTTGGCGGTGGTTTGGGGGGCCATCGGCACGTCGATCTCCTCCATGAGGTTTCGGAAAGCCTCGCGGTTTTCCGTGATCTCGATCGCGTCGGTGTTCACCCCAATCATCCGGACGTTGTGGTCTTCCCAAATGCCCATTTCCTCACACTTGATGGCCAGGTTGAGGGCCGTCTGGCCTCCCATGGTGGGCAGCACGGCGTCGATGTCGTGCTTCTCCAAAATCTTGACGATCGACTCCGGCTCGAGCGGCTCGAGGTAAATGTGGTCCGCCACGACCGGGTCGGTCATGATGGTGGCGGGGTTGGAATTGATCAGGGTGACTTCGATGCCTTCTTCCCGGAGGCTGCGCGATGCCTGGCTTCCGGAGTAGTCGAATTCACAGGCTTGTCCAATGACAATCGGCCCGCTTCCAATGATGAGGACCGACTTGATGCTGTTGTCTTTGGGCATTTTTTTTTATCCGAGCGGCTCGATTTTTTGAATTCGAACCATTCGGGCAGAGAAAAGAAGACCAAACGTTGTGGACCGGGGGCAAAATTAGAGCAAGGCTTGCCGTTCATCGCACGCCTCGTGCCCCGTCGTTTTCCACAAAAAACCCACCGCCCGACCTTTGTGCCATGGAGACTTCCTGGACAGACCAAGGCTGGCGTTGGAACGCGGTGTGGCATGCGCCCCAAAACCCGCCCACCCGGGTGGTCGTCGCCTTCCATGGGTTCGGCCGTCCTTGCGACGAAATGCTGGCTTACTTGCCCCTGTACGAGGACGGCACCGCCATACTTTCGGTAGGTGTTGCCCACCAAAACGGCAGCCACCCTCCGCTGGACGGCCCCGTCCAAGCCGTGCTCCACCCAGAGCACATGGCAAAAGCCTTGGACGCCTGGCTCGAAGATCTGGTCGGAACGCACATCGCGGGCGTCGACGTTGAGCTGCTCGGCTACTCGCTGGGTGGCCGCGTTGCCATGGCGCTGCTCGAAAGTCACCCGGGACGGTGGATGGGCTTGACCCTGCTGGCCCCCGACGGGTTCAAGAAAAACCCCATGTACCGATTCGCGGTGGAAACCGCGGCAGGCCGCGCCACGTGGGCGTGGGTGGATCGCCACGCCGAAGGCATTCGGGCACTCATCCGGGGGTTGCGCAAAGTGCGCATCCTCCCAGCCCATTTGGAGCACTTCGCCCTTCACCACACGGAGGGCCACGCCATGCGGACGTTGGTGGCCAACACCTGGATGACCCACCGCAAGTTTTGGCCCACCCGCGAGGGCATGCGTCGGGCTTGGAGCCACATGGCCGAGCAAGGGGGCCGTGTGCACGTGGTCTTTGGGGACCGTGACGCCATCATTCCCAAGTCTTGGGGCCGCGGCTGGGACCGACTTGTCGACCATCCCAACGTGCGGTTTTTGACCATTTCCTCGGGCCACGTCATGCGCCATCCCACCCTTGTCCAATCGTTGAAACGCACTATCTTCCCCTGTGATGACTGAATTCAGCACTTGGCACGACGGCCTGAGGCAGGATATGTTGCTGGGCCAAAAAAGGCTCGCCGTGTTGGTCGATCCTGAAAGCGCCCCTCGAGGAGATGGGTGGCTCGACTTGATCAACGCCATCCAGCGAAGCGAAGCCACAGATGTGTTCGTGGGCGGAAGCCTGGTGGGCGAAGGAAAAACTGAACCCGTCGTGCGTGCCCTGAAAGACGCCGTCCCCCAACCCGTGGTTTTGTTTCCTGGCGCGCCCAACCAAGTGGTTCAAGGCGCCGACGCGTTGCTGTACCTCAGTCTCATTTCTGGCCGAAACCCCGACCTGCTGATAGGGCGCCATGTGGAATCCGCCCCGAGGATTGTCAAGATGGGCATTCCCACGGTTGCCACGGGGTACATGTTGCTCGGAGATCCACCCTTGACCGCGGCCGCGTACATCTCTCATTCGCTCCCCATCCCCATGCACAAGCCGGAGCTGGCCGTCGCCACGGCCCAGGCTGGATGCTTGCTGGGCATGCAATGCATTTTCATGGACGCCGGCAGCGGCGCGGGCACCCCGATTTCCCCGGAGGTCATTTCAGCCATTCGGGAAGCCGTGGACGTCCCCATCGTTGTGGGGGGCGGCATGACCTCCCAAACCGATTTGGATCGTGCTTGGGAGGCCGGCGCCACGTGCTGTGTCGTGGGCACAGCGATTGAAAAGGACCCCGAAGTCCTCGATCGCTTGGCCACAGATGCCTTCAGAATCCGACCGCAAGGGTGACGAACCCATGCCGTCCCGCCTGAGGGTACACGTAGTTTTCTGTCGTCTCTGTCCCTGGGCCTCCGTAGCGGTAGCTGTAGGTCCAACCTGTGGCGCTGTAGACCGCATCCAACAAGTTGTTGCCAAACACCGACAAACTCACGTTCTGACCTGACGCCAGGGTGGTCTCTGCACGCATCACCGCATCCAAGGTGGTGAAGGCGTCCANGGCCCGTTGNTCGTTGCTCGTGTTGTCCAAGAACTGGCGCCCCACGTGTTTGGCGATGATGCTGAAGGACAGGCCGGAAAGTTTGCTGTCTTCGGGCGCTTCCAAGATGGCCATGCCCATGGCCACCACATTGGGCGACAGCGCCAAATCGGTGTTCTCGTGGGTCACAANGTTCGCGTAATCGTACGCGCCGTCGTAGTCGTAAATGGTCTCGTCAAACTGGGNAATCTTGTTTTGCGAGAAGGTGGCGTTGGCCTCAAAGCGCAGCTCAGGAGTCGCCTGGATGCCCGCTTCCAACTCCAAACCNCGACGGTAGCTNTNCTCCACATTCACACGCACCACATTTCCGACGTCGTTCAATTGGCCGGTGGCTGCNAGCTGGTCGGTGTACTGCATGTTGTACATCGTGGCGCCAAACGCCCAATTTTCGCCGCGCACCTTGGTTCCCGCCTCTACGTCCAACAGGCGTTCTGGTCGCAGCGGGGTGCTTTGGGGAGAGTCCAAATAGTCGGAACGTGCCGGCTCTCGGTGGGCCACCGCCACGGAAACGAAGCCTTGCACGTTCTCTGAGGGGGTCAAGGTCAACCCCGCCTTGGGGTTGAAGAAGGTCAACGTGTCACGGACGTTGATTTCGCTGTAATCGTTGTCGCGTCCGGTCGTGCTGTAGTCGACGTGGCGGACTTGCGCTTCGGCGTGCCAGCGCAACGCGTCTTCCTCCCCAGACCACTTTCCGAACCCACTCACATCAAACTTCTCCCCGACGCTGCGGTAGTATTCGTCGTCGGGCTCCACACCCGAAGACATGTCCATCCAAATCAACCGACCAAAGTGATCTCCGACGTAAGTCGAGGATGAGATTCCGTAGACCTGCTCCACGGCCCCAGTGCGGTTGGACAAGGTCCAGGAGGATCCCATCAAGGTGTTGTCCAACCACCGACGGCGGACCAAGTCCGTGGTGAAGGCGGTGTCCATGCCCATGATGAATGGGGCGATGCCGTAATCTGCCAAATCGTCTCCTTGACGGAACTGCTCATAAAAGCCCGCGCCCGCGGTGCCAAACAACACACCACCAAGCGTCCAATTGTCGAACGTCTGATCCAGGTGCACTTGCACGTGGTCCTGGCGGTAGTCGTCCACCTCGTTCTCGTAACGGTAGTAGTTGTGCTGCCCTCGACGCGCAATGAGGTCGTTCAAGCGCACGGTGTCTGCGCCGTAGCTGTACTCGTAGCTCCCTGCGGCCCAAGTGCGAATCTCTTCTTCCGTCGATTCAGGGTTGGCGGCGATTTGAGGCACGCCGTACCACGCTTGGTAGGTGCGCTCGTGACCCAAAGTCGTGGTCAGCGACAAACGTCCTGTTTCCCAGCGCTTGGCCACCCGTCCGTACAACGAGCTCAGGTCGCTGGTGGCCCGGTCGACCCATCCGTCTGACGTGATGCGCGATGCGCGGCCCTCGAAAGACCAACCGCCTTCCAACATGCCGGTGTTCCATGCAAGCGTCCGACGCTGGGTTCCGAACGACCCTCCGCCCAACACCGCGCGCACACCCGGCTTGGCCAAGGTGCCCAACGTGTTGACCGACACAGTCGCCCCAAAGGCCGCAGGGCCGTTGGTGCTGGTGCCCACACCTCGCTGAATCTGCATGCCCGTCATGCTGCTGCCCAAATCAGGCAAATCCACCCAAAACACCCCTTGCGATTCGGCGTCGTTGAGTGGCACACCGTTGATGGTCACGTTGATGCGACTTTGGTCCACCCCGCGAATGCGCAACGCCGTGTACCCCACGCCATGTCCCGCATCCGAAGTCACCACTGCGGAGGGCGTCAAACGCAACAGAAAAGGCACATCTTGCGCCGCATCTTGGGCTTGAATGTCTTCCACAGACAAGTTGGTGACCGCGAATGGATCCTTGTCGTCCGCTTGCACCGCAGACACGGTGGCGGTCGACACGGCAAGGGTGTCGAGGTCAAGCTGGGCGAAGGCGCCAAGGCTCAAGCCCAAAGAACAAAGCATGGCCGCGCCACGGCGGAGATGCGAAACGAATGAAATTGGTTGTGTCATCGTGTTTGGTTTTAAACGTGACACAGGAGACCTGAGGGCCTAGATGGCCACCGCACAAGGCGGTGAGTTCGCTTCCTTCCCGGCATGACCCGGGCAGGTTCGGAGGGTGTAATCTCAGCCTTTCGGCACCCCTGCGTCGGTGCAAATGTAGCTTACCTTCGGTGTCCACAGCATGTCCTCGTCCCAAGCCTCTCCCCTCGAACAACAAGCGGCCATCGAAGCCGGCGGCGCCGCTGCAAGGGTCTTGCTCAAAGCCCTGCCCAAAGGCGACGAGGAACTCAGCATTTCGGAGAAAGCCGACGGGTCCTTGGTTAGCTCCGCGGACTTGGCTTCCCAACACGCCATCCAGGCCTGCCTCGAGCGCACGGGCGTTCCCGTCTTGAGCGAGGAGGCGGCTGCCCCGCCCTTCCAAGAGCGTCGGGCCTGGTCGCGCTATTGGCTGGTCGACCCGCTGGACGGCACCGAGTCCTTTTTGAAAAACCGGTCCGGGTTTGCCGTGAACATCGCGTTGTGCGACGCCACCGGCCCCATCTTTGGCGTGGTCGCAGACCCCCTGTCCAACCGCATGTACCTCGGCGGCGTGGGGGTGCCNGTGCAAGTGTCTCCCNTGGACGGCTCGACCGTNAAACCCCTGCACCCCTCCCCGATCCAACGTCCGTACAGACTTGTCACNTCCTGGGTGGAAGAANCCCGTCTTCAGGACCTCGTCCCTCCCCACATCGACCCGTCCGACGTCGTGTCACGCCCCGTCAGTGGNGCGCTGAAGTTCTGCCAACTCGCCACAGGCGACGCCGAAATCCATGCGCGGACTGGCCCCTACATGGAATGGGACTGCGCCGCCGGGGACGCCATCCTCCGCGGCATGGGCATCGACGTGGTGGACCTTCAAGGGCATCGGCTGAAGGACAACACCGAGAGCCTGCGCGTCCACGGGTTGCGCTGCTCGAGGGTGTAAGCGGACGTTGTGGCTCAGCGGTAGAGCGCGTCGCGGTAAGGACCGCCGTCAAATTCCGCCAGCATCTCGAGGTAATTCCTGTGGCGCGTTTCGGCGATCTCACCTTCCTTCACCGCCTGAATGACCGCGCACCCCGGCTCCTTGTGGTGCACGCAGTTGTGAAACTTGCATTCTGGGAGTCGGCGGAAGAACTCTGGGAAGTGGTGGTTCAGGGTGTCGCGCTCCAACGTGACCAACCCAAATCCTTTGATCCCCGGCGTGTCCACCAGAAACCCGCCATCTGGGAGCGCATGCATCTCGGCAAACGTCGTGGTGTGACGTCCCTTGTTGTGGGATTCACTGACTTCCCCCGTTTTCAGTCGAAGGCCGGGAATGAGCTCGTTGATCAAGGTGCTTTTGCCCACGCCCGAATGGCCGGAAAGCACATGGATTCCTGTCGCCAACTCGGCGCGAAGGGCGTCCAACCCCTCGCCGGAGTGCGCACTGACTTCCAGCCACCCATAACCCGCATCGCGGTAAACCGCCGCGAGCATCTCGGCTTGGGCCCGGCCTTCGTCGTCCAACGCGTCAATCTTGTTCAAGACCACGGTGGTCGGGATGCCGTACGCCTCGGCCGTGACCAAAAATCGGTCCATGAACCCTGTGCTGGTGCGCGGTGCGGCGAGCGTCACCACCAAGAAGGCACGGTCCAGGTTGGCCGCCACCACATGGCTTTCGTGGGACAGGTTCACGGACTTGCGTACAATGCAATTCTTGCGGGCTTCGATGCGTCGAATGACGCCTGTCCCGTCGTCTTCCATTTCGAAATCCACCAGGTCGCCCACCGCCACCGGGTTGGTGGAGCGGTAGCCTTTGAGCCGCAATTTGCCCGCAGGTCGGCAAGACACAACCTCACCTTCGGGCCCCTGCACGTCGTACCACGATCCTGTGGTGCGCAACACCAATCCTTGAAGGAGGCTCAAGCGGTCAGGGATTTGAATTGGGCCTCCAACCCACCTGGCGCATTCACCATGTCGGCCAACGGCGCATCGGCCACAATCTCACCCAGCCGGATCAACACCACCCGGTCGCACATCGCCTCCACTTCCTGCATGATGTGGGTGCTGAGCACCACGGTCCTGTCTTTCCCCAGGCTGCGAATGAGCGCACGGATGTCCACCAA
>PBWG01000006.1 GCA_002729115.1 Crocinitomicaceae bacterium
AGCAGCAGGCGCTTCCTCAGCAGCAGGCGCTTCCTCAGCAGCAGGCGCTTCCTCAGCAGCAGGCGCTTCCTCGGCAGCTGGAGCTTCCTCAGCAGCAGCCTCGGCGGCTGCAGCAGCGGCTTCTGCTTCAGCGGCGGCAGCCAATTCAGAGGCGGCAGCAGCCAAGCTGGCGGCGCGCTCCTCGTTAAGCTTGCGCTCGGCGTCAAGGCGTGCCTTCAACTCTTTGGCGGCAGCGGCGTCCAGTCCGTCGCGCTTGGCTTGGATCTTGGCCTGCTTGTCGTTGAACCATGCGTCAAAGCGCTTCTGGGCTTCGGCCTCAGTCAACGCACCCTTGCGAACACCGTTCAAAAGGTGGTTGTGGTAGATGGCACCTGAGTACTTCAGGATGGCGCGGGCCGTGTCTGACGGCTCTGCACCGACTTGCAACCAGTGCAATGCGCGGTCGTGAACGACTTCGATGGTCGCAGGGTTGGTGTTGGGGTTGTAAGTGCCGAGTTTCTCGATGAAACGACCATCGCGCTTGGCGCGGGCGTCAGCAGCTACGAGGTGGTAGAAGGGTTTGCCTTTCTTACCGTGACGTTGGAGTCGGAGGCGTACAGCCATGGGAAAAACTTTTTAAAAGGGTCCTAAACCCTGTTGTTGATGCCAAAATTGGAGCGCAAAGATAGCTGAAATTCCTTACGCCCCCACGTGGGCGAGGAATTCATTCCGTGTGTCGACGTCGTTGTCGAACAACCCGCCATAACTCGCTGTCACGGTGGAACTGCTTTCATCTTGGATGCCGCGGCTGGACACGCAGAGGTGCTTGGCGTCGATGACCACGGCCACGTCGTCTGTGCTAAGGAGCTCTTGCAGCGATTGAAGCACTTGACGGGTCAGCCGCTCCTGGACTTGAGGGCGACGCGCATAGTGATCCACGATCCGGTTCAGTTTGCTCAAGCCCACCACTCGTCCATTGGGGATGTACGCCACATGGGCGTGTCCGACAATCGGCAAGAAATGGTGCTCGCACGTGGAATTGACGTTGATGTCGCGTTCCACCAACATGTGGTTGTACCCGTAGACGTTGTCGAAGGTCTTGACGTCCGGGTGGTTCGCAGGGTTAAGTCCTGAGAAGATTTCCTTCACATACATCTTGGCCACACGCTTTGGCGTGCCGGACAAGCTGTCGTCGTTGAGGTCGAGCCCCATCACGTCCATGATCTCGCGAAACTTGGTTTCGATTTTCGCGATCTTCTCCTCGTCGCTCAACGCAAACGCGTCGGGTTTGAGGGGAGTGTGGGACGACGTTCCAACGTGGTCGTCGCCCATGGCGTCTTCGTGAGACTTCGGTGAATGCGGGGTGGTGGGGGTTGTCATGAGGCAGTCCTGAAAGGTAGGCAGTCCTTGTCCAAGCATTGGGGACTCAATGTGGAAAACAACAGGGCTCGTCGGATGTTCGGTCGTCGAAGATGTCGCGAATTTCGGAAACCCATGATTCTAATTTACGACACGGAGACGACGGGATTGCCACGGGATTGGAATGCACCAATCACCGACGGCGACAATTGGCCTCGTTTGGTCCAGTTGGCGTGGCAATTGCACGACCCTCAGGGCAAACTCCTGTCCCGTGGAAACCGCATCGTGCAGCCTGACGGGTTCACGATTCCGTTCAACTCCACCAAGATCCACGGAATCACCACCGCCCGTGCGCAAGAAGAGGGGTTGCCGTTGGACCAGGTCATGGAAGAATTCATGGCCGACGCCGCACAAGCGACGTACGTGATGGGCCACAACATCGGGTTCGACGTCAATGTGGCAGGGGCTGAGTTGGTGCGTTTGGGGCAAACGCCCGAGGGACTGACTGAGAAGGCCCTCATCGATTCCAAGGACGAGGGCACAGAATTTTGTGCCATCCCCGGGGGGCGGGGCGGGAAGTTCAAATGGCCGACGCTGACGGAGCTGCACCAAAAACTTTTTGGGGAAGGGTTCGGCGACGCCCACGACGCGGCCTACGACGTGTCGGCGACGGCGCGTTGCTTCTTCGAGATGGTCCGCCTGAAGGTCATCGAGCGTCCTGAATTTGAACATCCCGAAAAGGTGGTGTACGAGGCCCCCAAACTGGAAGCCGCCAATTTTGAGGCCCCTGAGAAGGCTTCAACCAAGGAAGCCGGCCCCACCAAAACGGCCAGTGGAGATGCCTCCGCCTTGGAGGACGTTCCGTTCACGCACTTGCACGTGCATTCCCAATTCAGTGTGCTCCAGGCGGTGAGCCCGGTGGGTGAACTCGTTGCTGCGGCGAAGGAGATGGGCATGCCGGCCCTTGCGGTGACCGACCATGGGAACATGATGGCGGCGTTCCAGTTTGTGCGCGCGTGCAACAAGGAAGGCATCAAGCCCCTCGTGGGGGCGGAATTGAACGTCTGCAAAGACATGCGCGACAAGTCCAAAAAAGACGACGGATACCCGACGGTGTTTTTGGCCAAGAACAAGAACGGTTACCACAACCTCGCCAAGTTGGCTTCCAAGGCCTACACGGAAGGCTTCTATTACGTCCCCCGGATTGATCGGGCCCTCGTGGAGGAATTCAAGGAAGACCTTGTCGTTCTGACCGGTGGCCTGTTCGGGGAGGTGCCGTCGTTGGTGCTCAACGTGGGGGAGACCCAAGCGGAGGAGGCCTTTGTGTGGTGGAAGGGCCT
The DNA here is from genome assembly GCA_002729115.1 of Crocinitomicaceae bacterium. GTDB lineage: Bacteria > Bacteroidota > Bacteroidia > Flavobacteriales_D > Sanyastnellaceae > UBA11663. The sequence continues at coordinate 2,679 of PBWG01000006.1, forward strand.
GATGGGCGAGGACTTCTATGCAGAGCTGAATCGGCACGGCCTGGAGGAGGAGTCTGTGGTCAACGACTTTCTCCAGCAGATGGCCGCAAAGCATGGTGTCAAGCTGGTGGCAAGCAACAACAGCTACTACACGCGCAAGGACCAAAGCGACGCCCACGACATCCTGTTGTGCGTCAAAGACGCCCGCAACGTAAGTCAACCCAAACGCTACGTCGGCAAGCGCGGCCGCGAATTCCGGTTTGGGTTCCCCAACGACAGCTTCTACTTGAAATCACCTGCCGAGATGAAGGCGTTGTTCGCGGATGTCCCTGAGGCTGTCACCAACATCGCTGCGCTGGTGGACCAATTCGAGGACTACGTCCTGGAGCGCGACGTCTTGCTTCCGGCGTTCGACATTCCGCAAGAATTCGTGCACCCGGAAGACGCCCAAGACGGCGGCAAGCGTGGCGAAAATGCCTACCTGCGGCACATCACTTACCTCGGCGCAGAAAAGCGGTACGGAGACATCACCCCGGAAGTCAAGGAGCGTCTGGACTTTGAGTTGGAAACCATCGAGCGCACGGGCTATCCGGGCTACTTTCTCATTGTCCAGGATTTCACAACCGCGGCCCGGGATATGGGGGTGAGCGTGGGGCCTGGGCGTGGGTCCGCCGCGGGGTCGGCGGTGGCCTATTGCGTCGGCATCACGAATGTGGATCCCATCAAGTACGATTTGCTGTTTGAGAGGTTTCTGAATCCCGACCGTGTGAGCCTGCCCGACATCGACATTGATTTTGACGACGAAGGACGTGGTCGCGTGATCGATTACGTGATCGAAAAGTACGGCGCCAACCAGGTGGCCCAAATCATCACCTACGGCACGATGGCCGCCAAGTCGTCCATTCGTGACACGGCCCGGGTGATGGAGTTGCCCCTGGGCGACGCCGACCGTTTGGCCAAATTGGTCCCTGACATCTCATTGAAGAAGATGTTCTCGCTGGACGACAAGGCCTTGAAAGAGAAGGTGAGGAGCGAGGGCTTCGCCATGGTGGAACAGCTCAAGGCGATTAGCCAGCAGCCCACGCTGGAGGGCCAAACCCTGCAGACCGCACGTGTTTTGGAAGGCAGCGTGAGGAACACAGGGATCCATGCCTGCGGCGTCATCATCACGCCCGACGACATCACCAATTTCGTTCCTGTGGCCACGGCCAAGGACAGCGCCATGGCGTGCACGCAGTTCGACAACGCGGTGGCCGAGGATGCTGGGCTGTTGAAGATGGATTTCTTGGGGCTGAAAGCCCTCCCGGTCATCAAGGACGCCGTGAAGAACGTCAAGCTGCGGCACGGCCTGGACCTCGACCCAGACACGTTCCCATTGGACGACCCCAAAACCTACGAGTTGTTCCAGCGCGGGGACACCGTCGGCATCTTCCAATACGAATCGGCCGGCATGCAGAAGCACCTGAAGTCGCTTCAGCCGACGGTGTTTGAGGATTTGATTGCCATGAACGCGCTGTACCGCCCGGGTCCGATGGAATACATCCCGGACTTCGTGGCGCGCAAGCACGGCCGCCAGGCCATCACCTACGATTTGGATGCCTGCCAAGAGTATCTCGAGGAGACTTACGGCATCACGGTGTACCAGGAGCAGGTGATGTTGCTGAGCCAAAAGCTGGCCGGCTTCTCCAAGGGCGAGGCGGACAGCTTGCGAAAGGCGATGGGGAAGAAGAAAAAGGACATCATCGACAAGATGAAGCCCGATTTCTTGGAGCGCGGCAAAGCCAACGGCCACGACGCCGAACGGCTGGAGAAAATCTGGACCGACTGGGAAGCGTTCGCGTCCTACGCCTTCAACAAGTCGCACTCCACGTGCTACGCTTGGGTGGCCTATCAAACGGCCTACCTCAAGGCCAACTACCCCGCGGAGTTCATGGCGGCCCAGTTGTCCAACAACATGAACGACATCAAGGAGGTCACCAACCTCATGGAGGAGGCACGCCGTCAAGGTGTTCCCGTGTTGGGGCCAGATGTGAACGAATCGTCATTCAAGTTCACGGTGAACCAGGAAGGCGCCATCCGCTTTGGCCTGGGGGCCATGCGTGGTGTGGGGGAGGGCGCCGTGATCGCCATTGTGGAAGGCCGGGAAGGCGCGCCGTATTCGTCGCTATTCGACTTCTCCACCCGTGTGAACCTGAAAGACTGCAACAAGCGCGTGTTTGAGGCCCTTGCACTCGGCGGTGGGTTTGACAGCTTTGGGTTGCACCGGGCCCAGTTCTTCGCGCCGGATCATAAGGACCGTCCGCTCGTGGAGTTGGCGGTCAAATACGGAGCCGCAACCCAAGAATCGGCCAACAGCGCCCAAGCGTCCCTGTTCGGCGGCGAAGACGGGGCCATGGATATTCCCGAGCCACCCATTCCGGAGTGCGAGCCATGGGCCTCCATGGACTTGTTGAACAAGGAGCGAGAAATCGTGGGGGTTTACATCTCCGGCCATCCTTTGGACAAGTTCAGGCTTGAGGTGGACCACCTCTGCGCCAAGGACGGTTTGGCCCGGTTGGACAACATGGAACGGGAAAAAGGAAAGATGCTGACGTTCGGAGGGCTGATCACGGCGGCGGAACACCGCATCAGCAAGTCTGGCAGGCCGTGGGGCTTCTTCGCATTGGAAGACTACCATGGGGCCCACGAATTCCGATGCTTTGGAGAGGATTACGTCAGGTTCAAGGAATTCATGGTTGAAGGGTGGATGGTCATCGTGACCACCCATGTAAAGGAGCAGGGGTACGGCAGAGAAGGGTTGGAAGCCAAACTTCAGTCCATCGAACT
>PBWG01000007.1 GCA_002729115.1 Crocinitomicaceae bacterium
GGCGCAACGAAGGGCCTGCGTTGGACACATTCTGCGTGGACAATTGCCCCTTCTATTTCCTGCCCAACGTGTTCTCGCCCAACCAAGACGGCACCAACGATGCGTTTCAAGCGTTCCCCTGGAAATTCGTCGACAGCGTGGACGTGCGCATCCACAGCCGCTGGGGGGAAATGGTCTTCCAAACAGGCGACCCCGACGTGGGATGGGACGGCACGCACATGGCGACGGGCGAGGCTGTGGCCGACGGAGTGTACACCTGCGTTGTCACCGCTTTCACGAGGAGGTTGGAAGGCATCGTTCCTGAGCGATTCGTCCAGGAAGTTCACGTGGTCAGTGGGACAGGGACGACCACCGATTGACCCCCGTCGCCCGTAGCTTTGTTTCATGTTCACAGGCATCATTGAAGCGCAGGGAGAATTGGTTGGGCTCCGCAAGGAGGGCACCAACGTTCATTTGGACGTGAAGGCGCCGTTCACTTCTGAGTTGCAAATCGACCAAAGCGTGGCCCACGATGGCGTGTGCCTCACGGTGGTGCACCTCGACGGCGACGTCTACACGGTCACCGCGATCGACGAAACGTTGAAGAAGACGCACCTCGGCCAAGTGGAGGTGGGGCATGTGTTCAATTTGGAGCGCTGCGCGAAAGTGGGGGACCGCATTGACGGTCACGTGGTGCAGGGACACGTCGACACCACAGGCACGCTGAAGGCGGTCGAGGAACTAGACGGAAGCTGGATTTTGCGGGTTGCCCATCCCGTGGCGCCGGAATGGATCACCGTCCCCAAGGGCAGCATTGCGCTTGCAGGCATCAGCCTCACCGTGGTGGACAGCGCCCCGGGGGAATTTTCAGTGGCCATCATCCCCTACACCTGGGAACACACCAACTTGCACCGGACCCCGGTGGGTGCGCCCATGAATTTGGAATTTGACGTGATGGGCAAATACGTGGCCCGGTTGCTCGACGCGCAACTCAGCGCGCGGGGCGTGGCCTGAGGGTGAAGTTTTGCCCGAGGTACACGCGGCGCACGGTGTCGTCGGCCGCGAGCTCTTCGGCGCTTCCCTCTTTCAAAATCTTCCCTTCAAACAAGAGGTAGGCCCGGTCGGTGATGTGCAAGGTTTCTTGCACGTTGTGGTCGGTGATGAGCACGCCGATGCCCTTGTGCCTCAACTGATCGACAATGCGCTGGATGTCTTCCACGGCGATCGGGTCGACTCCGGCGAAGGGTTCGTCGAGCAGGATGAAGGCGGGGTTGGACGCCAGGGCACGCGCAATTTCAGTGCGCCGCCGCTCGCCGCCTGACAGCACGTCACCCATGCTTTTCCGGACTTTCTGGAGGTTGAATTCGTCCAGGAGCGCTTCCAGTTTGTCGGCCGCGTCGCCCTTGTCCAACCCCTGCAATTCAAGGATGGCCGCGATGTTGTCTTCCACGCTGAGCTTGCGGAAGACGCTGGGCTCTTGGGGCAAATACCCGACGCCCTTTCGGGCGCGGACGTGCATGGGGTCTCGGGTCAAGTCGTCGTCCCCCAAGGTGACTNTGCCTCCGTCGGGACGAACCAACCCCACCACCGCGTAAAAGCTCGTGGTTTTGCCGGCCCCGTTTGGCCCCAATAGCCCCACCACCTCGCCGGGCGCGACCCGGAACGACACGTGGTCCACCACGGTGCGTTTGCCGTAAATCTTCACAAGGTTGTGGGCGACGAGGTCGGAAGCCATGGTTCAAAGGTCGGGGAGCGCCGTTACAATTCGAACCCAAGGCCCACGCGCCATCCCCAAGGGTCGAGCATGCCTGGGGCACTCGGTGTGATTCTGCGGTGCAGGTCGAGGCGCAACACGTTGAAGATGTTCTCCACCCCAAACACCGCTTCTCCGTACCACCCGTCCAAGCCCGTCGTGGTGGAAGGCATTGCGGTGACGGTTTCATGGCGTGCGTCCCATGCGCTTCGCACGGCTTTGACGCCCACCACCTCACGCAGCCCCAACCCACGGATCAAGGGCACGCGGCCCAGCACAACGCCTTCACCGTGCCATTCGGCGTACGACCGCCACCACCGGTCGCTGGCAAATTCCATGAACCGGAGGAGGTTGAAGGCTTCGTTGATGCTCAGTGCGGTTTCGTTCGCCGGTTGCAATTCGGTCAAGAGCACAGGGGCCTTGCCGGTGTACATGCCCCCTTGGGTCCACCATTCGATTCTGCCCAAGGGTCCCAGGCGTCGGGTGCCCTCCGCGTCGAGGGTCCAACGCTGGTAGTTGAATTCACTTCGCGCGATGTTGGGCAGCCCCAACGTCACCGTGGCCGTCAGAATGGGCCACCGCGACCCCAGACTCATGCGTTCAAACGCCCCGGAGAGGAATTTTTCGTTGCGTGCGTACCGCGTTTGCAACGTCAGCTCGGCCGTCACCAAGGGGGACAACCCCGTGGGGTCGCTCTCCCGGATGAACCGCACCGTGTCGGTGGCGGCCACCGAGCGGTGACGGAGTTCCACCGACTGGGTCCACCCGGAACCGAACTCGTGAAGCATGCTCATTTCCGTGCGGGTCACTTGGGTGAGTCGCGTTTGGTCGTTGAGCTGAAGGGCGCTGTTCAACCCATTGCCTTGGTCGAAGAAGCCCATCATGCCGAGCTGGTCCATGTCCCGGATGTGCTCCACGAACACTTCGGTGCGCGGGGTCTTGCGCAACACCCACTCGGCAAACCCGCCGTACTTCCACCGTCGGTCCAACGTGCCGTAGGCCACGAACGACCGCAGCCACACTTTGCGGGAGAAGTCGTTGCTGGTTTGCACGCCCAAGCTGTAGCGCTCTCCCTCAATCGGGTTGGTGCTGTAGGTGTCGTAGAACGGCCCAAACTCCACCGGGCCTGTGATGATGTGCCCCGTGCCGGCCAGCATGGCAAACCCTTCAAGGAACTTGTACTGCGGCATGGTTTGGATGGAGTCGACCATCCAGTACGTGCGCTTGGCCCGGGCGGGGATCGGCTCAGGCCGCAAGTCTTGCCACGTGGATTCGAGGACTTCGTGGGAGCCTTTGGCGAAGCTCATGTCGCGTCCACTCGTCCACACGGAGTCGGGCCAACTTGTGGCCTGCTCAAAGTTGTGGTTGACGATGGTTTGGTGGCTGTAAATCCCCATCCCACCTTCGCGCAGGCTGATGTCCGCCAGGTTTTCTTCGCGGGCCAACACCCAGCGGCCGCTGTCGAGTTCGTACGTCTGGCTCCACGCGTAATTCCGAACAAAGTTGATGTTGGCGCCTTCGCTGATTTTGGCCTCGACATGCCTCAATCCGAGGCTCAAGGTGTCGATCCACATTTCCCCTTCGAAGGTCAATTCGCCACGACGGCGCGGCACAAAGGCCATGTGGAAGCACGGCCGCCCTCCGCGGTCCAAGGTGTCCAGGATGTAATAGCGGTAGTGCACGTTGCCGCGGTCGTGCAAGGGGCTTGTGAAGGCCCGGTCCAACAGCAACAGTTGGTTCTCGTAGAGGTTGATGTTGAGGAATTCGGACTGCACGCTGGCCGTGTTTTCTCCGTCTTGCAGCCAGGTGGCGCGGGCCGCCTCGATGCGCTTTTCACGTCGGCGCTTGGAGGTGCGCATCGTCCCGGACATTTCGGTGGCGAACATGGGCAGCGCCACCCGGTATTCGCTCGAGTCCANTTGGTCCCAAACCCAGGTGAATGGCCCCCACACCTTGCGCTCGGGCCACTTCTCGGGGTAGTCGTTCACGGCCACTTCCAGCAACTCGTAGAAGTCGTACTTCAAGGCGGGGATGGACGAGGGGTCGTTTTCCTTCTTGGCCTCCGCCACGCGCTGCATCAAAGGTTTGGCGGGATTCTTGGCCTTTCGGTCGGGCCGGACCACCGCCGCTTCGAGGTCCACGCTTCGCGCCTCCAAGGCCACGTTGATCACTTGGGGCACCCCGCGCTGGATGGGGATGGTNTGGCTTTGGTAACCGAGGGTGGACACCACCAGTTTGGTGACCCGTTCCGCGCCAGCCTCGAGGCTGTAGAGTCCTTCCACGTCGGTCATGGTGCCGAGGTTGGAGCCGGCGAAGCTGACGTTGACGAACGGCAGGGGCAGGCCCGATTCGCCGTCAAAAACGCGGCCGGAGACCGCGGTTTGGCCCCACATGGGCAGGNCGATCCACAAGGCAAGGCAAAAGGTCAGGACTCGGGGCATCAGCGCGCGCGGCGTTTGTCTTGGCGACGGGCAATCCANATGCCCAGTTCGTACAACAACAGGACGGGCAACGACACCAAGATTTGGCTCGTCACATCTGGCGGGGTGATCACAGCCGACAACGCCAAAATGCCCACCAAGGCATGGCGACGGTAAGACTTGAGGGTGGCGGCCGTCACGAGGCCGGCTTTGCTCAGGAAGTACACCAACACCGGGAGTTGGAAGACGATGCCCGCAGCGAGGGTGATGCTCGCCACCGTTTTGACGTAGCTCATGACCGCGATGCGNGAGGNCACGTCGCCGAGTTCGTAGTTNCCCAGGAATTGCAAGCTGAGTGGGGCGATGCCGAAATACCCNAACGCCACACCCATCATGAACAACAGGGAGGAGGCGAGCCCAGCTCCCCGGGCAGCGTTCCGCTCTTGGGCCTTCATGGCCGGCTTCACAAACGCCCAAACTTGATGGATGAGCACGGGGAANGCCACAATCAANCCTCCCACCGCGCTGACGATCAAGTGCGCCGAGAAGTTGCCCAGCATGGTGGTGTTGATCAATTCGTAAGAAATGCGTTNCACGCACANGGCGTCCCCAGAGCCGATGGCNTGGGACAAGGCGCACCAACCNCGGTAGCTGATGAAGTCCAAGTTNCGAGGGCCAAACAGGATGCGGTCAAACACCCAGTCCTTCGCCACAAACACCCCAATGCCCGCGGCCAAAATCGCCGCTGCAGACACAAACAGGCGCCGCCTCAGCTCTTCGAGGTGGTCGAGGAACCCCATTTGGGCTTCGTCGTGGGCTTGGTCCAGGGCCATGGCGCAAATGTCGGTCAACCGAGGCCTTCGCGCAGGCAATCGTGGAGGTGAACCATCCCGGCGTAGCGTTCGCCTTCCATCACCACAACTTGGCTGATGCTGTGNNTCTTCATCCACCCCACCGCCTGNGCCGCCAATTCACGGGCCTGCATGGTGTGNGGGTTTGGGCTGGCGAGTGCTCCTGCTGTGGTGTCTGCCAGGGCGCCTTGGGCCAGCGCACGCCTCAGGTCGCCGTCGGTCACAATGCCGCCGATTTGGCCCGGATTGTCTTGTGCCCAAACCACNGTGGCGCCGTAACGCGCCTCAGACATCGCTTCCAAGACGTCGGCCAAAGACGCGTCCCACGGCACGGCAGGCCGTCGCGCGGGATCCACCAAAGAAGCCAGGGTCCAGGTCAATTTTTTGCCAAGGCTGCCGGCGGGGTGGTTGGCTGCGAAGTCCTTCGCTTGAAAGGCGTTCGCGGCCATCAAGGCGACGGCCAACGCGTCGCCCATGGCGAGTTGAAGGGTGGTGCTCGTGGTGGGGGCCAGGTCCAANGGGCATGCTTCTTCTGGNACAGACACGTCCAAGACCACGCTGGCNGCCTGNCCCAGCGGTGAATCTGGNTNGGCGGTCAAGGCCACCAAGGGACAGCCCCGTTGGGCAAGGGAAGGAAGAAGCTGCGTCACTTCGTCGCTGCGTCCGCTTTTGGAAAGGCAGACCACGACGTCGCCTGGCTGCACCGCCCCGAGGTCGCCATGCAGCGCTTCGCCGGCGTGCAAGAACATGGCAGAGCTGCCTGTGGAATTGAGTGTGGCGGCGATTTTGGCCGCGATGTGTGCGCTTTTTCCGACGCCCGTCACCACGACTTTTCCGGCAGATTGCGCGAGCAAATTCACCGCCTTGTCGAAGTCATTTCCCATTCGCTCAGCCGCTTGGCTNAGCGCTTGGGCGGCCAACGTCAGCGTGTGTTTGCCGGANTGGGGCTCAGGGCGGTTCGTCATATTGACATAAATGTTGCTGCTGGTGCTTGGTGAAGTCGCCCAGGTGTGTATCTTTCTTANCGCAAAGCTAAAACCAACCGATGAGCCTGGTCGATTTGGCGCCCCAAGAGGCGCTGAAGACGTTTTTTGGATTNGATGAATTCAAGGGTGAGCAAGAACATGCCATCCAAAGCGTGCTGGACGGACGTGACACATTCGTGATCATGCCGACCGGNGGCGGCAAATCCATGTGCTATCAACTTCCGGCCTTGATGATGGATGGGGTGGCCCTGGTGATCAGCCCACTCATCGCGTTGATGAAAAACCAAGTGGACGCCATTCGAGGCCACCACGAGGACCGACGCGTGGCCCATTTCTTGAACTCCTCCCTCAGCAAGTCCGACGCCGAGCAGGTGAAGCGAGACGTGGCGGAGGGCTGGACCAAGTTGCTGTATGTCGCCCCCGAGAGCCTGACCAAAGCGGAGAACATCGCGTTTTTGCGCTCTGTGCGCATCAGCTTCGTGGCGGTGGACGAGGCCCACTGCATTTCAGAGTGGGGACACGACTTCCGTCCTGAATACCGCCGGATCAAGCCGATTGTGAAGGACATCGCCAACGTCCCCATCATGGCGTTGACNGCCACAGCCACCCCGAAAGTTCAACTGGACATCCAGAAGAACCTGGACATGACGGACGCGGTCGTGCTGAAATCGTCCTTCAACCGAGACAATTTGTTTTACGAGGTGCGCCCCAAGAAGGACGCCCTCCAACAAATCGTACGTCACTGCCTGCAACATGCCGGCAAAAGCGGCATTGTGTATTGCTTGAGCCGCAAGCGCGTGGAACAGATTGCCGAGACGTTGCGCGTGAACGGCGTCAAAGCCTTGGCTTACCACGCTGGCATGGACAGCAACCAGCGGAGCAAAATCCAGGACCAATTCCTCATGCAGGATGTGGACGTCATTGTGGCGACCATCGCATTNGGCATGGGCATTGACAAGCCGGACGTNCGCTTCGTGATGCACTACGACATGCCCAAGTCCTTGGAGAGCTATTACCAAGANACTGGACGTGCGGGACGCGACGGCGGCGAAGGCCATTGCATTGCGTTCTACAGCCACAAGGACATCGACAAACTGGAAAAGTTCCTGCAAGGCAAACCCATTGCAGAACAAGAGGTGGGCATGCAATTGTTGCAGGAAGTCATGGCTTACGCGGAGACGGCCACAAGCAGGCGGAAGTTCCTTCTGCACTATTTCGGCGAGGAGTTTGACGAGGAGAACGGCCCGGGCGCCAAGAATTGCGACAACACCCAAAACCCACCCACGCTGGAGGACCGTCAAGAGGACGCCCACCTTGTGCTGAGTGCCGTGTTGGAACACAAAAACAAGCATCGCATGGTCTTCTACACCGCGCTGCTGACCGCCACCAAAAACCGCCAGATGGAGGACTACGGGGCCGTGGGGAGTGCGTTTTGGGGCCGCGGGGAACAGGAAGGACTGGACCATTGGCAGGGCATTTTCCGCCAGCTGGTCGTGCTCAATTACCTGAGAAAGGAGGTGGAGACCTACGGGGTCCTTCATTTGACGGACAAGGGCATGGCGTTCCTGTCCAATCCTCAGCCCTTGATGTTGGCCAAGCAGCGCGANTTCAGCGAAACCGACGCCGGCGACTCGCTGGTCCAAACCCGCGGCTCAGCCGGAGGGGTGCTTGACCCCAAGCTGCGAGACCTGCTCACGGTTCTTCGNAAGGAAGTCAGTGCAGAGAAAGAATTGCCCCCTTACGTCATCTTCCAGGACGTCAGCTTGGATGAGATGGCCACNCATTACCCCACCACACCGGACGANTTGCTTCGCATCACGGGGGTGGGCTCGGGCAAGGCCGCCAAGTNCGGTGCTCCTTTCCTGGCTTTGATTGCCGAGCATGTGGAGGCNGAAGGCATNGAGAANTCGGAGGCCATGCTGGTTCGGAGCAGCGCCGCCAAGTCCAAGCACAAAGTCACCATCATTCAGCTGCTCGACCGCAAGTTGGGCCTCACCGACATCGCCGCAGGCATNCATGGCAACNGAGACATGGTGCTGGACGAGATTGAAAAGATCGTGGGGGCAGGCACCAAGCTGAACCTCGACCACATTTTGGAAGAGTCGTTGGACGAGGAGTGCTTGGAAGAGTTGTTCGACTTCTTTTCAGAATCGGAGGACGACGGCTTGGCTTCAGCGTTGGAGGAATTCGACGACGCTTACTCCGAGGAAGAGCTGCGGCTTGCCAAGATCAAATTCATGTCNGAGGTCGCCCACTGACCTCACCACGCGGCGGTGGCGGCAGCGTACGCCATCAACCCCGTCCCCACTTTCAANGCTTCTTCGTCCACGTCAAACCTTGGCGTGTGCAACCCGTGCGTNCCCAAGTCGTTTCCGGGCTCCGGCGAGGCGGTGCCCAACCGGTAGAAGCATCCTGGAATTTCGTTGGCAAAGTAGCTGAAGTCCTCGCCCGTCATGCGGATGTCGAGGTCGTGCACACGCTCTGTTCCGAGGTATTCGNANGCCACANCCTTGAGGGCGGCGGCCATGCNCNCATGGTTGTTCACCGCAGGATAGCCGAGGCGGATGTCNAGGTCGGCCTCGCAGCCGTGGGCCTGGCACGTCGATTGAATCAGCGCGGCCAAGGCCTTGTGGGCTTCGTGTCGCCAGCCTTCGTCCATGGCGCGGAAGGTGCCTTTCAGCCGGACTTCGTTGGGCAGGACGTTGGTCGACCCCAGGGCTTCCATGAAGCCGAACGACAGGACGGAGGGTTGCCCTGGTGGGCACAACCGGGCCACGAGTTGCTGGGCGGCCACGACCACATTGGACGCCGCCAACACGGCATCCCGGCACTTGTGCGGCAAGGCCGCATGGCCTCCTTGTCCTTTGACGGTGAGGTGAATCTCGTCGGCCGACGCCATGTAGGCTCCGCCGCGCACGCCCACATGCCCGGCGGGCAAGTCCGGAAACACATGTTGTCCAAAAATGCCCACCGGCTCAGGGTTCTTCAACACCCCGGCGGCGACCATGCCTTTCGCCCCGCCAGGGATGGTTTCTTCGCCCGGTTGGAAGATGCAGCGCACAGTGCCCTGCCAACCGTCGGACGTCAGCTGAAGGATGCGCAACGCCCCGAGCAGGGAGGTGGTGTGGACGTCGTGTCCGCAGGCGTGCATGACGCCCGGGTTGGTGGACGCGTAGTCCACCTCGTTGGCTTCCGTGATGGGAAGGGCATCCATGTCTGCACGCAAGGCCACGGTCCGGGAGTCCGGTTCCTGGCCGTGCACGTGGGCGACAATGCCCGTGCCCGTCACATGGGTTTGGTGGTCCACGCCCCAAGAGGTGAGCACGGAAGACACGTAGTCCATGGTTTGGTGCTCCTCAAAAGACAACTCGGGGTGCGCGTGCAGGTGCCGCCGAATGCCCACCCATTCCGAGTGATGCTCTGCCGCCAAAGCTTGGATGCGTGCAAGAAGGCTCATGGGAAGAGGGTGGGTTTGAGTTGGGTCCACGCGTGAAACAGCATGCGAAGGGAGGCGTAGAGCATGACCAGGCCAAACACGAGCTTCACCCAAGCTTCCGGAAGCTTGAGGCTCATTTTGGATCCGCCCCAAGCGCCGGCCACAAAGGTGACGCACAGCACCAACGCGTAGGCCCAGTGCACTTCGCCGGCTTTGTGGTATTGCATGACGGCCAAGATGCCCACAGGGGGCAACATCATGGCGAGGCTCGTGCCTTGTGCCGCGTGTTGGCCGAGGCCTGCGAAAGCCACCATGGCGGGCACCAGAATGAGGCCGCCGCCGACGCCCACAAAGCCCGGGGCGATGCCAGCAAACAGCCCAATGGCCAACAACGTGAGAAGGGTGAGGGGATCCATGGCGTTAAAAATCAAAATTCAGGGACAAAGTGAAGCGTCGTGGCAGGGTGATTCCGTCGTCCACCCCGTAGGCCCAGTCGGCCGCGACCCAATATCCGAGCAGCCTGGACCGAAGCCCAAAGCCCAGGTCGTAGAGCACGGGCTCTCGGTTGTTGCTGACCGTGACGGTGATGGGGTTGGACTGCACGGAGACAAAGTTGAAGGAGTTCTCGTCCGTGTAGGGGTGAAGTCCCGTCCAGGCTGCGCCCACGTCCGCAAAGGCCACGGCTTGCAAATGCTTGAGGAAATCCGAGCGCCCCGCCCCGCTGAAGAACACAGGCACCCGCACCTCGGCGTTGGCCAGGGCGACGTTGGCACCGTTGCGGACGTTGCTTTGGAAGCCACGCAACGGGGCAATTCGGGCTTGGTATGCGAAAGGAATGTCGGGGTCAACCGGGGTGTTGGCGTTGCCCTGGAGGGACAGGCTGTTGTCGGTCCCGCCGAGCATGTGCAGCAGCTTGCGCTGGCCGATGCTCCAATCGCCAGCCAGCCGAAGGGCCAAAATGCTGGGCCCCACCAAGGGCACGTACCGCCTGGCATCGAACCCGATTGTGCCAAACGTCCAGCCCTGATCTGGCCCCGTCAATTCCCCTCCGGCGGCCGAGGCGGATGCCACCCCGTCGACAAACATCTCGGCCCACACCCGGGCGCGGAGGCCGTGCCGGATGTTCAGCCGCGGACTGCGCGTGTCGTCATGCACGTAGGCCACTTGCAGACCCAATTGCTCGCCTGTGCCGTTGGGGGTCGTGGCTGAAAACAGATCCGTCCCTTGGACCACGTCGTGGTTGAACCGGAACGCGGCCCCCCAGCGCAAGCTTCGCACTTCGTCAAAGGCCCAATGCCATTCCCGTCTCAACAAGTGCGTGGCCGTTTCCACCAGCAGGCCCGATTGAGGATCGACGCGGGCGGTGGTTTGGCGTTCCAACGAAAGGATGCGGTCCACCTGGCGTTCCAGGTCCAAGTAGGCCAGCCCAAAAAACGTGTTGGACAAATTCGCAGGAATCGTGTACCCCCCGACGATGTGCTTGTCGTCCATGACGTCGCTGATGCGCATTTCGGAGGCGTTCCCCAGTCCCGGCTGGGCGTTCACTGTCCCGTTGTACACCTGGTAGAAATTGGACCCGAAGGTGTTGTTCAATCGGGTTTGGATCTTGTCCAAGGCGAAATTCAGGCGGCTGTTTTTGGGGGTGAGCGGGGCGTGGTCTTGCGCCACAGAAGCGTCTTCCTGCGTGGCTTGGACGTCGGGGGTTTCCTCTCGCTCTGCCTCGAACACATAGGTTCGGAAGTTGATTTCGTTCTCTGCCCAGGGTTGTTCCCAAGAAGGCAACTCTGTGGGAAAGGGCAGGGGGGTGGACGGTTCCTGCATCAAGGAAGGTGCCGCATGCAGGCTGGACAAGTCGGGCATCGCGACCTCAGTCCACTGCGTTCGGCCCCCTCGGGTCGCCATGACGTGGGTGAGGTCCTTCCCCATGACGGGCATCTCTCCAGCCACGGGCAGGGACAAAGCGTCTCGGAACTGGGTGAAGGTGCGGTAGCGCACCACGGTGTCGACGGCCACGATGGAGCTGTCTCGCCAGCCGAATCCCAGCCCGCGTGCGCCTGCGTCGTCGGTGGTCACCGTCAGGAATTCCCACCCTTCGAGCGGTTGAGGATGGCGCTCGTCCACGGTTGGCGTGGCGGTCCAGCGGGTCAAGGTGATGGGGTCGTCCGCGAGGTCGCCCACGTACAAGTCGAGCGCCTCGGGGTAGGGGTGGTCAAGTCGGTCGTTGCGCAGGGTGTCGTCGGGACGGTTGGACGAGAACATGAACGTCGAGCTGCCGGGCCAAAATGCAGGTTGCAAGTCGTCGAACCGGTCTCGCCAAAGCGGGGTGTGCTTGTTCGCGACAATGTCGTAGCGGTAGAGGTCGCTCTGGCCGTGTTGCAGGGCCGACATGAGCAAGTACCTCCCGTCGGGGGAACACGCCATGTCGAGCACTTGGTCGATTTTGAACAGCTCTTTCAGTTCCACGTCACCCGTGCCCAGGTTCACCATGCCCAAGTGGGGGGCGCCTTTCAGGTCCACCGAAAAGAAGAGCAGCTGGCCCTCCGGCCCCCAGGCCAACCGTGGGTGCAATTCGTTGTCCAACCGGTCCAACCGATGCCCCAACGTGGCGTGCCAGGTGCGTGCGCCGGTTTCCAAGTCCACCGTGCCCACGCGCAATTGGCCACGCTCGTCTGTGGTGAACGCGGCCAGGTTGCCCTCAGGGTTGGGGAGGAACTGGGTGTACGCGAGCCTGGACACAGGTCGCATCGGCATGCTCGGCCCGAGGTCGCGTCCGGCCTTGCGCATGGCTTTGCGGTCTTGGAAAGGCGGGAACAAGGCGGCGTACCCCTCTGGGGCTTGACGGAGGTGATGGGCCTGCACGTCCAAGGCCAAATCCTGAAGGAAGGACCCCGTCGCGAGTCGGAACCCGCTTTCGACGCTCTGGGTCACCCGGGTCATGTACAGCACGTTGGCCACCGTCGGCAGGCCGTAGATGTCCGCCACATAAGACCACATGGCTTGGCCCAAGAGCGCGGCATCCAGCCCGCTGGCCAACTCCAGTTGGCGGAAGGCGTCGCGACGACAAAGGTCGAGGATGGTTTCCTGGCTGGCGGCGTCCAACCCCCGTGCCGCGTATCGGGCGAGGCCGTCGGACATCCAAGGAGGCGACTGGACGACACTGCCCGACCGGATGGCCTGGCTCCAGTCGGTCTCATACATGGTTTGGTTGAACAGCACTTGCGCCAGCCCCTCGCGCACCTGCCATGCCACGGACCGGCGGTCGCCTGTCGCGTAGACAAACATCTTGCTGCCCACCAACCGGGCCGATCCCCCGAGGTTGGAGGCTTCGTCTTGGTCGAGCATCACGCCGACGTTGCTCTGCCGAAATTCTTCTTGGGAGTTGAACACCAGCACCTGAAGGGGCCCTTCCAACTGGCGGCCAAACATCGGCGCCAGGGCGTCCGCCTCGCGTTGGAGCATGCGGGTGACTTGGCCTGCGATTTGGTCTCCCTCGCGGTAATGGTGCACCTCGAAATTGCCTTGCTCAAACACCTGCCACTCGAACGTGCGGTGCTGCACCCGGTTCTTGCCGAAGGCGACATTCATGCCGTCGGTGAACTGGGCGCAGGCCTCAGGGTGGATGAATCCGAGGACCCACAACCAACCCAGGACAGCAAGGACTCGACGCGCGCACATTCTACCCGAAATTACGCCCCATGGTGCATACTCTCACGTGCAACGCCTTCGGCGAGCAGACCTACGTCGTGGAACATGGAGATGGGGGGTTGACGGTGGTCGATCCCGGCATGGCCAGCGGGGAGGAGCGGAAGGCCTTTCAGGACCTCTGCGACCGGCTTGACGCCAAGCCCGTCCAGGTCTTGTTGACCCACGCCCATTTGGATCACGTCATGGGATGCGCCTGGATGAAGGACACCTACGGCCTTGTCCCGAGACTTCATCTGGCAGACCGCGAGACCTACGAGCAGGCGCCGCGGGTTGCTGAAGTCTACGGGGTCCGGATGGACCCTGTGCCCGAGGCTGCGCTGGACCTTTCGCACGGAGACACTGTCGCATGTGGCCAAGTGGAGTTGGAGGTGCGCTTTGTGCCCGGCCACGCCCCTGGCCACGTGGCCTTCGTGTGCCACCGCGAGGGGTGGACACTGGGTGGGGACGTGTTGTTCCGAGGCAGCGTGGGGCGGACGGACTTGCCAGGTTGCGACGCCGCGGCCCTAGCCCAGAGCATCGAAGCCCAAATCTTCACCTTGCCCGAGTCCATGGTGGTGTGGCCAGGTCACGGTGGCCCGACCACCGTAGGGGAAGAAAAGCGGGGGAATCCGTTTGTGAATGGGTCTGGTTCAGGCCTTCTCCAGCGTGAAGCTGAAGGTTGACCCTTCGCCTTCGGTGCTGCGCACGCTGATGGTTTGGCCGTGGGATTCCAGGATGTGCTTGACAATCGCCAACCCAAGCCCTGAACCTCCTGCATGCCGGCTGCGCGATTTGTCCACGCGGTAAAAACGTTCAAACACCCTTGCGAGGTGCGACTCGCTGATGCCGATGCCGTTGTCCGCCACCTCNACCAAAATCGCGTCGTCGGCGTCGTAGTAGCGAATCTCAGTGTGCCCTTCCTCCGAGCCGTAATTGATGGAATTGACGATGAGGTTGGTGAGGACTTGGACAATNTTGGCCGAGTCCCCCTTCACCATGATTTGGGAGGCGTCGAACCCCTTCTTCAGCCTCAAATCGATCTCGCTCCTCCTCGCCTTGGGCTCGAGGCTCTCCATCGTCTCNCGGATGATTTCCAGCAAATCGAAGGGCACCAACTCGATGTCGAGCGTGCCCGATTCCATTTTGGTGATGACGTCCAAATCTTCCAACAANCCCGCCATGCGGTCGACGTTTTTCGCGGCTTTGAGGAGGAATTTGCGGTTGATCTCTGGGTCGTTCAACCCGCCTTCGAGCAACGTCAGGATGAATCCCTGGATGTTGAAAATGGGCGTCTTCAGCTCGTGGGCAAGGTTGCCGATGAACTCCTTTCGGAAGGTGTCTGCTTCCCTGAGGGTGGTGATTTCTTCGATTTGGCTGTCCGCCCAAGTCATCACATCGCGGTTGACCTGTTCCACAATGTCTTGGCCCATGTCCAAGTGCACGTGGCTTGTGGAGCCCTTCAATCGTCGGATCGTCTTGTAAATGATGCGCACACGATCTTGGATGTACAGCCCGAGCTGCCGATAGACCAAAAGAAAACACACCACACCCACCACGGTGCCTGAGGCCACCGACATGGCCAAGTGCACCTCGCCCGAGGCGAATTGCGTGGCCAGCGCCGTCGCGGCCAACGAAGTCAGACCTGCCGTCACAGCCGCTTGCACAGCCACCGCCCTTGGGGTCTTTCCGGCCATCAGCCGACGAATTTGTATCCGACGCCCTTGACCGTCTTGAAGTATTCGTCCCCGAGTTTTTCCCTGAGTTTGCGAATGTGCACNTCAATGGTNCGGTCGCCCACCACCACGTCGGTGCCCCACACGCTCGCCAGGATTTTGTCTCGGCTGAACACCTTGCCTGGCTGGGAGGCCAGCAGGCTCAACAACTCGAATTCTTTCTTGGGCAGATTCAATTCTTGGCCCTGGTGCATCACCACGTAGCGTTCGGGGTCAATCATCAGACCTGTGCCGTCGTAGTTGCCCCCCACGTACCCGGANTTCTTCTTCCGTCGCAGCAAGGCTTGGACGCGTGACACCAAGACCTTGGGCTTGATGGGCTTCAGGATGTAGTCGTCCGCCCCCGCGTCGAAGCCGGCGATTTGGCTGTAGTCTTCACCTCGGGCGGTCAAGAAGGCCACCACGGTTTGGGCCAGCGGGCCATGCTCACGGATTTCCGCACACGCTTCCATGCCATCCATCTCGGGCATCATGACGTCCAAAAGCACCANGTCTGGCAACAACTTTTTGGCCATTTCGACGCCGAGTCTTCCGTTGCCCGCGGTGTGAACGTCGTAGCCTTCTTTCACCAAGTTGTATTCGATGAATTCCAAGATGTCTGGCTCGTCGTCGACGAGGAGGATGCGTTGCTTGCCCATGGCCCGAAGTTCGTCAGGGCTATGTTTTGNTGGAGTTAACGGCATGTGAAGCGTGGTTGTCGACGAAGATGCAACACCTTCCGCGGATTTCCACTTATTTCAGCGCCTCGAGGTAGTTCTTCCAAGCCTCACGCACGTCACTGTGCTGGGGGTCATGCCAGAAAGCCCGTCCGTCTTCTACGTCTCGCAAGGTGTGCATGGCGTCGTTGAACCGGCCGAACAGCCGGGAGCCCAAATTCCCCCAAACCCACATGCCAGCCGCGGCCACCACACCCCAGCCCTCCGGGGCCAAGGCGCCAGCCACCGCCGATTCGATCAACCACACGGTGGGGAACAACACCATCGCAAAGCCCATGCGCATGGTGGAGACGAATTCCAGCTTGCGCACCTTTTTTTTCACGCGCTGGCGAATCAGCGCGGCNATGGGCCATGTGGGCAATTGGGCNAGCCGNGCGAANGGATCNAACAANCGCACCCATGCCCGANNGACACGAACGTCTTCAGGACCCTGCCCCCATGCTTCAGGGCGTCCAGGGGCGGGACTGGCTTGGTGCGCGTCGTTCCACGTGCGATGCGCTTCCGACACACGCGCGGCCCATGCGGGGTCTTCGCTCCATCGCTGGCGCCATGCCTCAAGCAGGACAGGGATCGCTTCCCAATCTTGGGCATCGAGTTCGGTGGTTCGTTTGGCGCGAATCCCGTCGTGGAACACCTGTTGGGCCTCTGACGGTTGGATGTCCACTGCGACCTGTTTCAAGGCTTTGGTCACCCTGTCGTGGAAAGTCACCTTGTCCATGGTCCCATCCTCATTCAAGCAATCGGCATAAGGGATGGGTTTTCCGGCGCGCACNCGCAGCTGGCGTCGCCAATCGGCGTAGTGTTCGTAGTCCAAGCCAATGGGGATGACCTGGATGTCGCGCAGNCTTTCGTGCTTGCGCGCCGCCCGGGCCAGCATTTCAGCCAACCCGCCTTTCATGGGGCGGATGGATGGGAAGGGGTTGTGGTTGCCTTCTGGAAAAAGCGCCATGGCTGCACCGGCCTTCAAGCGTTCCACGCACACGTCAAAGATGATGTCGTTGCGGTGGCGCAAGTCGGCAAGCTTGTCTCGTTGGCGGTAGATCGGTTGTTGGTTGTAGCCGTACAAGACATGTCGAAACACGGGGTTCCAAAACACGTCTGCCCGCGTCAAATAGTGNATTTGTTGNGGGATGAANGCNCAGNTTGGCATNGGNTCCATCATGCCGTTNTGGTGGTTGCNGATGAAGATGGCNGGNGTGCCAGGCTTGGGCAACGCGTCAAACCCNTCGAGGCCACGGATGCGGAAGTAACGGGTGATGCCACTCCAGACCAGCACGCGGGTCAGCCTGTAGTAGAGGTGAGACACCTGCACGGGTGGTGTCAAAANGGGTCGTGTCTTCGCCATGGTNTCAGGTCAACGAAGGCGCGCGCCAGCCGATTCGAGGGCCTTCAAAATCCGAGACATCGCAGAATCGATTTGCTTGTCGTTCAGCGTGNCNTCNGGGTTCTGCAAGGTGAACGCCATGGCGTAGCTCTTCTCGCCTTCGTCGAGCCCCTTGCCCTCGTAGACATCGAACAACTCGATGCCTTTGAGCAATTTTCGCTCGGCTTTTTCCGCCGTCACCTTCAGGGTTTCGTACGCCACAGACTTGGATACCACCAAGGCCAAATCGCGACGCACCGCGGGGAACCGGGCCAGGTCGTGCGCCTTCACGCGGCGTTTCTTCACCGCCTTCCAAAGTTTGGCGACGTCGAAATCGGCCCAAAACACAGGCACATCCACGTCGCAGGCCTGGGCCACGGAAGGCTGCACCAGACCCCAGCGTCCGACCTCTTGGCCGTTCGCATGCCGAAGCACGATGCCCTCCGCCAACAGCCCGTCCGTGTCTGTTTCGGCTTCGGAGAAGACGTTCAACCCCACCTTCGCCAACAACGACTCCACGGCATGTTTCAGCGTGAACATGTTGGCTTGGCCGTCCTTGCCTTTGGGCGCGTTCCAAGTTTCGGGCTTGTCCCTCCCGGTCACCCACAAGCTGAGGTGCTCCTTCTCGTCGTAAGCCTTGCGCACGGTGCCGTCTTCGTCGGTGACGTCTCTTTGGGTGTACGTCCGACCAAATTCAAACAACCGCAGGTCGGGTTGCTTGTGCTTGCTGTTCCGTGCCACGGCCTCAAGGCCTTGGAAGACCAAGCTTTGGCGCATCGCCCCCAAATCCGAGCTCAAGGGGTTGAGCATGTGCACAGACGCCTCGGGGTGCAAGTCGCGGTCCTTGACGAGTTCGGCGTACTTGGACTTGGTCAAGGAATTGGACATGATTTCCGTGAACCCTTGGCTGACCAACAGCTCGCGCCAACCAAACAACCCGTCTTCGCAGTTGGGCTTGGCGGGCACCTCCAACGTCC
>PBWG01000008.1 GCA_002729115.1 Crocinitomicaceae bacterium
AAATGCCCGAGGAACTCGCCGAAAAATTCAAGGGTGGCCCCATCACAACCTTCGACATGGCCGAGGCCTACGTCGAAGTCACGCGCCAAGCCCTGCGCCCCAAAGAAGCCATCAAGCGCAGCATGGACCAGCACATGGCCATGATCCAACATGCGTCGGAGGACTACTGGGACGCGGCAGAGCTTGTGGATTTGCTCGCCGACGACATCAAGTTTCGTGTGAAGCAATACGCCAAGTGCATTGCCAAGGCCACAACCAACTACAAGAACTGGTTGGAAGAAGAGTACACGCGCAACCTGAAAACGGCCTTGCGCCACGCCTTCAACGACAACTGACACTTGTCCACCCTGGGGCGACGTTCACAAACTGAGTCGCTCCACAAGTTCCGTGCTGCCCTCCTTGCCCCTACCTTCCATGGCATGTTGGACGGCATGGTTGTGGTTTTTTCCTTTGTGGCAGGCTGGGCGCTGATGCGTGGGGTCCTCGAGCGGCGGCGGCCTGCGTCTCCCACCGTTTCCTCGGCTTCCGTGCCCGAATGGCTGGAACGGCACCAGCTCTTGCACATGCAATCGCGTTTGGCTGCGCAGCAACACCACGTCAAGGAACGCCGGCAGGATGCGGAACGCAAGCGGCTCCACCTTCACCTCAGCCCGCATTTCATGTTCAATGCATTGACCTCGGTGCATTGGTTGGCGGCAGAAGGGAGATGGAACGAGGCGCTTCACACATTCGTGGCGTTCAAAGGACTTTGGCACAAGCACTGGAATGTCCAAGAGTCTCCGGTCCATTCCCTCCAAGACGAGCTGGAAACCCTGGAAGCCTGCGTCATCCTGGAATCCACACGCCTGGACAGGGCCGTCACGTTCACCCACCGATTGCATCCCGACATTCCGGCATGCGCACAAATTCCTGCCTTGCTGCTTCAACCGGCTTTGGAAAACGCGTTGTGGCATGGGTTTGACGGCAGCGTGGAGGCGCCTCACGTGCACCTCGAGGCGACCCCCATGGGCGGAAGGAAAGGCTGGTTGGTCTTGACGCTGCTGGACAACGGCGTGGGCCTCGGCGCCGGCACAGACACCGGGTCCTCAGAAGGGCTTCAACTCGTTCGTGAAAAGGTCCGAACGGTGGCCAAAAACGCCGACGTGCATGTGGGAGCCGCGGAGGGGGCGTGGTCGACCATGGCGCGCATCACACTTCCTCTGGTGCTGCCAAAGAGCGCAAATGCGGCAGGCGCGGCGACGGCGCGGCGCCAAGACCTCCTTGAAGCCCATCCTTGAAATCAAGCCACCCCACAGCCGCGACCATGGCGGCGTTGTCGGTGCAATAGGCAAATGGCGGCACGTACACGTTCCACCCATGGGTGTTTGCGAGCTCGCCGAGTCTGGCACGCAGCCCAGAATTGGCACTGACCCCACCGGCGATGGCCACTTCTTGGATGCCCAATTGAGTCACGGCGTCCATCAAGGGGGCGCACAACATGTCCAAGATGGTCGCCTGAACAGAGGCGCAGATGTCCGCTTTGCGGCGCTCAACAAACGTCGGGTCCGCCTCCTGTTCTCGCTTCAAAAAATGAAGGACTTGGGTTTTCANNCCGCTGAAGCTCCAATTGANCCCTTCCATGCGCGGGCGCGAAAAGGCAAAGGCGTCGGNNTCCCCTTGTTGGGCGAGGCGGTCGACGACGGGTCCNCCGGGATAGGGCAAGCCCATCAATTTGGCCACCTTGTCGAAGGCTTCACCTGCGGCGTCGTCAAGGGTTTGGCCCAAGACCTCCATGTCTCCTGGGGCGTTGACTTTCACCAATTGGGTGTGTCCGCCACTCACCGTCAAACAGAGAAACGGGCACGACGGAGAGGGTTCTGGCTCCAGCACGTGGGCCAACACGTGGGCCCGCATGTGGTGCACCGGAATCGACGGCACGCCNAGCGCCCAGGCGTACGCCTTGGCAAANGACGTCCCCACGTGGAGTGAGCCTTGAAGGCCTGGNCCCAAGGTGTACGCCACCGCATCCAATTCTTGGGCTTTCACCCCAGCCTTGTCCAACGCAGCTTGCACCACGGGGTGAATTTTCTCGAGGTGCGCCCTCGACGCCCATTCTGGCACGACGCCCCCAACTTCCGCGTGGAGCGCTTGGTTGGCCACGACATTGCTGAGCACCTGCGGACCACGAATCACGGCTGCGGACGTGTCGTCGCAAGAGGACTCGATGCCCAAAATCAAAGGTT
Source organism: Crocinitomicaceae bacterium (assembly GCA_002729115.1). GTDB lineage: Bacteria > Bacteroidota > Bacteroidia > Flavobacteriales_D > Sanyastnellaceae > UBA11663. The sequence goes on from PBWG01000008.1 coordinate 2,223, forward strand.
CGTTCGCATGCGTCATGACGGGTTCAAAATTACGGCGCGGTTCCTGCAGAAGCTATCTTCGACATGCCCAGCCTCCCCATGGACCAGCACAACTCACATCCCGCCNNCAAGGCGCCACGCCGCCGCCGCGCAGCGAGGGTGGTGATTNNGGTTGCAGGCGTNCTGTTTGGGATGGTGGCAGGGCGAGACATGTGGCTGCCGCGGACGGTTTCTTGGGCTGTTCCACAACATCTGCACATGACGGTGCAAGGCATGGAAACCTCCCTGTTCCCCCCTGCCCTGCGCATCCATGGTCTTCACTTGGCCGACACCACAGCGGGGTGGAATGTCCGGATCCGGGAGCTGAACGCTTCAGGCATCGCATGGCAGTCAGGCAGGTTGCATGTCCACCAACTCGAAATGGACAGCGCCATGTGCTCTGCGGACGTTTCACCGGGTGCCGAGCCACAGGACGACCTCTGGTTGGATGTGGGTGTGGACGAACTGCGGTGGAATCACCTTCACGTGGCCACCGCTGAAGACACCATGGCGTGGGACAACGGGATGGCATTGGGACTGATCCTGCAACCCCACCGACGTCAGGTGGACCAACTGGGGTGGGGCGCATGCCAATGGAAGTCGTCATCCCTGCCTCAAACTCTGGTGTTGGGCCCATCCTCATTGTCGGTTCAGGACGACGTGGAAGGATGGCGGGTGGCCAGCGACGCGGTGCGGTTGCCAGGGATTCAATTCAGCGGCTCGTTGGGATGGCCCCTTCGCGAAACCCACGGTCAAGCCGAGGTCAACTGGCAACAAGTCCGCCCTTGGATGCTGCAATTCGCCGGCTTGGGTGGCCTGGAGCCTTGCTGGAATGGGGTTGATTCGCCGCCGTCCACGTTGACTTGGACGATGACCCCAGACTCGTGGGAGCTTGCAGGACAAGGACCGTGTGGGTTGACGTTGGAAGCGGGAGGCAGCGTCTCAGCTTGGTCCGCACAAGCCCATGTGAACCAACTCCCTCCCNNCTGGAAAGACATGGCAGGCGTCGACGTGTGCTCCGTGAACATCGAGGGACAAGATTCGACATTCACATGGTCTGCCGATGCCCTCCCCGCGCTGGCGACAACGGGCGAAGGCCACGTGANTTGGCCTTCCATGCATCTCGAACTGAAAGCGTCGATTTCCACGCTGGGNNGCTTCGTGCAGCATCCCCAAGAAGCCCTGACGGCGGCACTCTCGTGGGGCGATGCCTTGGATTGGGAACTTGCCCAGCCCGGGGCATTGCACCCTTGGCGACTGTCGGGGAAGGCTGGCCAAGAGGAAACGACATTCAACTTGGACCCCACTTGGCCGACGGACGACCGCGTGCATGGAAAGGTCACCTGGCCCCAAAACGACACGCCAGCGTACCAACTGCAAGCGCACCTCGGCGANGGTCAGCGTCGCCTCGATGCGCGGGCAAGCCTCGCGCCGGACCGAGGTGAACTGACGTTGGACATCCATGCGCCCCACACCCAGGCGGAGTTGACCACCGACNTCACCCAAATGGACTGGNGGTCCTGGTGGTCCAGCGTCGCCACACGACANCAAACCACCTGGCCCACCTTGCAGGCATCAGGGGCACTCACACCCGAAAGCCCATGTTGGGCCTGGCTTGGCAAGGATGCCTCTGCACACGTCACCTGGGATGTGGAATCCACCCTGCATTACATGCACGCTGCAGTTCAAAGTGATTCGGTGAGGTGGAATGGCAAGTCCCAAGGGAACTGGTCGTTGGAAGCAATAGGGCGTCCAGAAAATTGGCGCGTGGATTTGCACGGCCAAAGCCCGTCAAATTCCCTTCAAGCCGTGTTGATGGCCGAGGCTGACTGGGACCTGAATGTGGAGGGCGCGAACATCGCAGCAGGCACGTGGAACACGTCGCTGAAAGCCTCACAGGAANCCGAAGGGTGGGACATGCGATTGGATGAAGCCGCTTGGACATGGCCTGACTTGGCCCCAGATGCGCCCGCCCTCTCTTTGGATGAACCTGTGGACTGGACCGCCTCCGGGCAGCGCATGTGGCCGCCCCAGGTGAACTTGGTGGGGGCGCTGGGTGAAGTGGTTGTGGTGCCTGCATCCGACGACGTGGCTTTCCANNGNTCCNTTGGGGANGACGCCCTGCANTGGCTCGANNCGTCGCTCGGACTCCGTGCCAAGGCCCTGTCATGTCAGGCGCGGTGGNTGGAAAACGCNCTTGCGCTGGACTTGAGCCTNGATCGGGCGCGTTGGAANAGCATCGACCTGGCCAAGGCGGAGGTGGCCGCCACGTGGACCGACCAGACCGTCATGTGGTCCCTTCGAGGCTCAGACAGCACCGACGTGGCGCTGCTCGACGCACGTGGCCACACGTCGCTCCTCCATCCTGAGCAACTGCGTGCCCGCCTTGCCTTGAACGGTGCGCCTGCAACGTGGGGACAAGCGTGGGTGCCCGAGACATGGTTGTCGTTCGATGGACGCGTGTCTGGCCAAATGGGCGTGGGAGGCTCGATTTCCAGGCCTTCGCTGCAAGGCGCCCTGGCGTTGGATTCCGTGCGGCTGACAGTACCCAACATGGGCACTTGGTTTGAGGTGAACGGCCCCTTGCGCATCCTGCCAGACGCATGGCTTGTGGACCAGGCCCAAGTTCGCGATGCCCTGGAAAATCAAGCCACATGGACCGCCGCGCTGTACCACGAGGCGTTTCGCGACGTCAACGTCGACGTCCATGCCTTCGACATGTCTGGGCCGATGCGCATCTTGGACTTGCCCAAGGACNTCGACCTGCCATTCTCNGGAGTGCTGGACGCCGACGGCGAGGCGTCCATGTTTTTTTGGAACGACCAATTCACGGTGTCGGGCGACGCCCGCATCCTTGGGGCCTCCGATTGCCAGATCTCTCTGGTTTCAGAGGATGAAGCGCGCTGGGAAGACCTGGTGACCTTCGTCAATCCTGCGGCGACAGATTCCACCTCGGAGGTGGAGTTGAAAAGCACCGCCCAAGGCATCACGTTGTCGTTGGACTTGAACATTGATCCGGTGGCGAAAGCCACGTTGGTCACAGACCGGGACAACAGCGTGAAAATGGGCGGTCGGACAGAAGGCGCCTTGTCCTTGGTGTTGGAAGACTGGGAACGGTTGACCCTGGCGGGCGGCTTGGAGATTGTGGAAGGCGATTGCGAATTCGTTTTGGGGCCCTTTCTGTCCAAGGAGTTCGCGCTTCAGCCAGGCGGCATGCTCACTTGGGACGGCGACCCCTACGCAGGACAAATCGACGTCGAGGCCCTGCACACCCTCCGGGCCAACGTCACCCCCCTCGTCGGCGAAATCAACGGGCAAGGGCGTCGCATGGAAGACGTCCAGGTGTCGCTGCTTTTGGACGGGGACATGCTCCAGCCCGACATCGACTTCGCACTTGGTGCTCCAGACGCAGAAAACGTGGTGCAGTCCGCCATGGCCAGCGTGTTGGTCGACGACGCCGAGCGCACCGCCCAAGCCATTGCGTTGCTCAGCCTTCAGGAATTCTTGCCCAACCAATTCAACAGCTTGAGTCTGGGCACTGAAGGGCTGCAATCCAACAGCGTGGATATGTTGACGTCCCAGGTGTCTCGCTGGCTGAGCAACTTGAACGACGATGTGGAAATTGGGTTGTCTTATGACGCCGCGGGCGCGCTGTTGACAGAAGAAGAAAGCCAACAGGACGCCTTGCAGCTCGCCATGAAGGCGGCCTTTTTGGACAACCGGTTGCACGTCGAAGGTGAAGTGGGATCCAACCCGACGCTGGAAAGCCTGGGAGGGGCCAACCTCCAGGAGGTGCGCGTCATGTATGAACTCAACCCGGAGAAGGGCCTTCAATTGGTCGGGTTCTCTGAAAACAGGACGACCCAAGGCCAAATCGGAAGCCAGTCAACCCAAGGTGTGGGCATTCGCTGGCACAGGTCGTTCAATTGGATTTGGCCGTGGCAAAGGCCCAAATCGGACGGCAATCAGCCCAAGGAGGAGGGCTCCACGTCTTCGTAAGCGTCCACGAGACCGAGGTCCTCTTGGTGCTGGAGCCAACAATCGATGAGCCAGCCCTTGGCCACCTGCGGATTGCGAAACACACGGAATGGGACGTCGCTAGAAAAAAAGACCCACCGGATGTGGTGCCGCAACGCCGTCAACCCTGACGGCACCACCACAGCACGGGCCACCACGTTGGCGCTGGCTTCCGCCGTCATCCAAAACGACAACACCTCTTGGTCGAACATGTCGATGTCCTTGGGCACGAGGTGAAGCACAGTCCCTTCATGGGCGGGGCATTCCCGCTGACGTTCTTCTTCGATTCGGCGGGCGGTGGATTCATCCAGGATGTGGCGCGGCGCATGGTCCACGGTGCACATCCCTCCGGCCCAGGCGTAATTGGCCCGTTCGCTGCTGAATGTCAATGCATGCTCCACGAAGGCAAGATGCATCTCCCATGTCCCCATTTCAACCCGGCAGACACCAACATGTCCACACCGCGTTGGGCATTGCGTCAGTCGCAGGTGTACTCGCTCAGCGGACTTGGAGAACAGAAGTTCAACGCCGCGGTGACGTCACCTTCCTGGAGGTGTTGGATGGTTTGCTTGGTGTAACCCAAGCCGTAGACCCCAAGCTTCGTGCGCGACGCCCACAGGCCAATGCCGCCCTGGATGTTGGTCCACAAGGGGCGGTCCTGGACGATACTGTTGGTCGACTCGTTCACGTCGAGGTAAATCGCCAAGTCCTGGTTGGCCACTTGCAATTCAAAGTCGAAGGCGCGCTCCATTTGGCTGTTCGCGTCGTAGCGTCCCAACACGCGGCGGATGCGCGGGTTGGCTTCGAGGCGCGACGCCAGCTCGGTGAACAGGCGCTCGCATTCGAACGGCTCGTCGATCGTTTGGAGGTTGGCGGGGTTGCTGATTTTGCGGGTGCCCAGCGCCAAATACAAGGTGCGTTCCCGGGTGCTGTCCAACAACGTCAAGGCGTCGTCGGCGTAGTAGCGCTCTTCAAAGTGCACCGCCAAGGAGCCGTCGTAGCGGCTGGCCCCGGGCGAAGTGGACCATTGGAACGGGAAGTCCGGGTACGTGGCCGTGCCGTCTGGGTTGACAGAGGCAAACCCCATCTTGTAGGACGACAGGTTGGGTGGCGGGCGGTTGATGCTGCCGACAGAACTCTCCACCATGGAGGTGGTTGCTTGGAGGCTGCTGCCGTCGGGCAACGTCGCTTCCAAGCGGTACAGCATGTCGTCCCTCAGTCCCTCGTCCCCCGTGGGGGTGAAGTACACGCGCTGGCTCGGCCCAAAGAAGACGCCCTCGGTGCTCTTGTTCTCAAGGACGGTGTCGCGGAGCGTCCACTCCCGGCCCGTGGCCAGCTCGTTGCCCACGATCTCGCCCGTGCCCGAAGGGATGAGCTCGACGATGCGGGCCGCCACACTCCCGGCGGGGTATTCAGAGCTGTCGGCAATTTGGGCGGCCTCAAGCTGGTTGCCCTCCCCGAGCCACGTCCGGTTGATTTTCACCCATTGCGTGTCCGACTCCAATTCCAACAACCCGTACACCACAGGAATGCTGTCGTAGGGGGCGGTCAAATCCACCTCCGTGCTGCACGCATTCCACAACGTGGCGGACAACACCACGGTCGCCAGGACGCCCCAGCCGGTTTGG
>PBWG01000009.1 GCA_002729115.1 Crocinitomicaceae bacterium
CTCACTGCGAACGGTGATCACCGGGTCCCCGTCTTCAACGGCAGTTGGTCAGGGACTTGGGTGGGGGAGGTTTGGGACGGGGTTTGGACAGACTCCCTTCGGCCCTACAATTACCAAGTGCCTGTCCGGCTGGAACCGTTGGCCGATGCCCAACCAACTTCTGGTACGCGAGACACCACATATTGGGACACGTCGGAAGGGTTGCTGGTCTTGGAGCAGGCGGACGATTCCGCTTGGGCGACCATCAGCACACCCACAGGAGATTACCGACATCTTGCCGGAACACTTGTGGGCAATCAATTGGTTTTGAACACGTTTGACGGTTCACACTTGTTCCGGTTCAACGCCACCCTTCGAGAGGACTCCTTGGTTGAAGGACAGTTTCTTTCAGGGACACACTACCGGACCGAGTTTGAAGGGGTTAAGCGAGCCTCACAAGCGCCCACATGGACCAGCGGTCGTCAAAATGTGGTTGCGGACAAGCTTCTGTTTTTCGGCACCAACCCCACAGGGCAAGCTGAAGTGTGGAACAAGGAACGTCTGCGCAGGGATGGAAAAACAGGCATCGTCGTGGACATCATGGGCACGTGGTGCCCCAATTGCATGGACGAAGCCCGTCTGATGGTGTCCCTTGCCGATTCGTTTCCCGACGTTCAATTCCTCACACTGGGGTANGAACGTTCCACGGATTCCACCGCACTGGTGCGTCTNNCGNANTTCAAGCGCGANATNGGNATGACTTGGCCCNTGCTTTTGGGTGGTCGTGCAAGCAAAACGGCTGCAGCCGAATCCATTCCGGCGCTGGACAGCATCCACAGCTTTCCCACGACGGTGTTTTGGCCCGTGGACGGGGAGCCTGTTGTTCACAAAGGATTCAACGGACCTGCGACAGGGGAGGGGTACGCCCGGGAAACCGCGTTCTTCCGGTCGCAGCTGGCCCGAATCAGCGGTCGCTCGGAAAGTCGTTGACNTGGTCGACCACAATTCGCGCATCGCGGTTGGCCAGTTCCCAGGCGGTGTGAAAGACCAGTTTGCCAATCTCCGCCATCTTGGAATACATTATTTTGTGGGCGTCATCACCTGGCTTGTGGTAATCCTCATGCACGCCTGTGAAGTAGAAAATCACAGGAATGTTGTTCTTGGCGAAGTTGTAATGGTCGCTGCGGTAGTAGAATCGGTTGGGGTCGTCCGGCGCGTTGAACGTGTAGTCCAACGCCAGGTTGGTGAACGTTGCGTTGGCTTCTTCGCTGATTGCNTGCAACTCTGAACTCAACTTGTCGCTTCCAATGAGGTAGACGTANCGAGGNTCGTCGGGATGTTCAGCATCCGTCCGTCCAATCATGTCGATGTTCAAGTTGGCCACCGTGTTTTCAAGGGGGAACAAGGGGTGATCTGCGTAGTGTTCGCTGCCCAGCAACCCTTTTTCTTCACCCACCACGTTCATGAACAACACGCTGCGNCGAGGGCCCATGCCGTGTGCNTCTTCCAACATTTTGAATTGGCGGGCGATTTCCATCACCGTCACGGTCCCTGACCCATCGTCGTCCGCGCCGTTGTGAATTTCTCCGTCGATGATGCCCACGTGGTCGTAGTGTGACGTGATGACCAACACTTCGTCTTTCAATTCTGGATCAGAACCCTCCAAGAACGCCAGCACATTTTCAGCTTCGTATTCCCGCGTGGTTTGGAGAATGTCCAACGTGGCANTGCGNTTGAAGGCCAAGGCTTTGGTNGGTTTGCCAGAACCCACCTTGTTTGCATGGTTTTGGATGGACTTCAACTTGGTCTCTGCCAACCAAGAATCCAAGGTGCTCTGCTTGATGAACAACGTGGGCAGGTCGGTGCCTTCCCCNTCNTTTTCNCGGTTCAGGGAANTGGATTTCCGAAGCATCCANTTTTTCATNCGGCTCCTTCGGGTCTCGAAATCTGCATCGGGCATGGCCACAATGACGGCNTCCGCACCCAACGAATCGGCAGCCAGTCGCTTCGCACTCAACGCTTGTTCTGCCATGCCTTCTGGTTGACCGTCCAACATGACGACCATCCCTTCANNTTTGAACTTCTTGTAATCGTTCCAACCCTCTTGAACAATGCCATGGCCCACAAACGTCAATTTGGTGTTGGCCAGTTGGGGACGTTCCAATCCGGGGTACACCAAAAAATCGTCCACCAACACCAGTGTGTCTTCCCCAACATGTAAAGTCCCACCCATGATTTGACTGTTGACCAACGGCACCATTTGGAAGAATGAACCGTGGTTGCAAGGCTCAAATCCCTTGGANTCGTAAAACGCCTCGAGGTAAGCTGCCGCCTTCTTCTGGCCCCGTTCCCCTGTCTCGCGGCCCTCGAATCCATCGCTGGNCANGATGNTCAACTGAATNCTCATCTCCCGNTCGTCCAATTGGATTTGCGACACATCAAACGACTGTGCCCATGCGCCAGTCACCATGGCGAACAACAACGTCATCGCGCAGGCAATCTTGCCCACCCGGCGCTCGTGGCGGCCGCCTTCAAACTCGGACTCAAAAAACGAATCCACCATGGCCATCGCCACATCCTCAGACACGAAACGCGCAGGAATGCACAAGACGTTGGCGTTGTTGTGTTGTCTACTTAGAGCAGCCACTTCTGGGGTCCAAGCCATGGCGGCACGCACCTCGGCGTGTTTGTTGGCGGTCATCGCCACCCCATTGGCAGATCCACAAATGAGGATGCCCAGNTNCGCGTGTCCNGAAGCCACATCGTCGGCCACCGCATGGGCGTGATCTGGGTAGTCCACACTCTCTGGCCCGTCTGTTCCACGGTTCACCAAGGTGTGACCCTTGGATTCCAAATGATTTACAATCAACGATTTCAATTCTGGACCAGCGTGGTCACATCCAATGCTTACTACCATGCCTCGAAAATACCCACAATCGACGTGGANGAACCTGTTGGCATCGGCGAAGAACTTTTTTTGGAATCGCACCACAATCCGACTAAGCCAGACACCTCCCTCCGCATCCAAACAAAACAGCGCTCCTTTTCACACGCGTTTCACACCGANANTCCTCTGTTNTTCACAACNCNCGAACCCCACTTTTCATCCACATTGTCGTGTTGCACAACCTGTGGACAGAGTAGGTTGTCTTCTGTCAATCAGCGTGGTAATTTCCACATCCAGGTCTTGGCCATGTGCACGGTTGGTGCACAACTCAATTTGTCAAGGTCTTGNACGTTCAGTTATCCCACTTGTGCACAAGCCTACTACCATTACTTTCTCTTCTTTTAAAAAATTCATTTTCATTGTAAGCTGTGGACAACCCTTTTGGATGTTGTCTCAGGCTGACANGCCGGATTGTGTGTGGACACAGTTTGAACACGCGAATGGCACGTTGGCCAGCGAAGGGTGCATGGTCGACGGAGTACCTGNAGGGGTTTGGAAGAGTTACAGCGAGCTGGGAGAATTGATCAGCGAAGGTGCNCGCGAAAACAACCTTCCTGAAGGACGATGGTGGTTTTANGATCAAGGTCAGGTGCGAGAGGAAGTGCACTACCACCAGGGGGTGAAGCATGGCATTCAGGTGCTTCANCAAGACGGAGTGTTGACGGATTCTGTGGTTTGGNTGCAAGGCCAAAAGGAAGGAGANNNCAAATCGTTTCGGCCCGACGGCACGTTGAAGTTGACCACACCGCATCAACAAAACGTCAGGGAAGGGAAGGCCATTCAGTTCAACCTGCGCGAAGAACCGCATGGTTTCAGATGGTACAAGAACGACCGGTTGGTCGCCAGTGAAGTGTTCAATCGGAGGGACGACGAGGGACTGAGGACCGGTGAGTGGAAAGTCTTCCACGCCAGCGGAAGGGTGTTGGAATCGGGACCTTACCGCCGCGACAAACGTCACGGATTGTTTCAATACTTCGACGCACGAGGCTCCCTGGTGCGGGTGGAGCGTTACGACATGGGGGAGTTGGTGGTCGAAGAGATGGAAGAAGAGGCGCAACCTGAGCTTCGTGAGGTGCGACGAAGCGACGGATCGCTTGAAAGCACGACGATGTACATCCAAGGGGTCAAGCAAGGTGTGAGTCGGACATTCAACAACCAAGGAGAGGTGGTGGCAGGCGCCATCTTCGACCAGGATGAATTGGTGGCGGAAGGCATCACCTTGAAAGACGGCACGAAGGAAGGTTCTTGGCGTGAGTTTTGGTCCAACGGACAAATCCGGGCGGAGGGGAGTTACGAGTCAGGATTGCGTGAAGGCATGTGGACCTTTTACCGCNTCACTGGTGAGAAGGAGCAGCAGGGGAAGTACCGTGAGGGGGCGTTTCACGGAACGTGGACATGGTGGTACCCCGGCGGACAAATTCACAGAGAAGAAGATTACACCCGGGGCAAGTTGGACGGCGAGTTCTTGGAATTGGATACGGCGGGTGGCGTCTTGGTGAAAGGAACGTTTGTTGGGGGAGATCCGGAGGGACCTTGGATTCGGAATATCCACAATCACTTGGAAGAAGGAAATTACCTCTCAGGCCAAAAGGACGGCGTCTGGCGCATCACCGANGCGTCGGACGTGGTTCGGTTTGAAGGNTNGTATTCCTTTGGTCAGCCCGAGGGAAAACACCGGTCGTGGCACCCCAACGGGGTGCTCGAGGAGGTGGGCAAACACGAAAGTGGGGCCAAGCACGGCAAGTGGCGTCTTTACGACGACCAAGGCAACTTGCTGCACGAATACATTTACAACTACGGAAAACTCCGCAAGGTGGACGGGTCCAAAGTGGACAAGCGCCGGGACGGAACACGCTGAACATGGGAACGAAGACGCCAGACATGCAATTGTTGGAAGCCTGCCCTGAGGCCATGATTNTGATCGCANAGGGCAAGCCTGTGGCTTGGAATTCCATGGCAAGCCGTGTGCTGGATTGGTCNTCNTCNNAAGCNGGGGTGGATCGAATTTGGGANGCACAATGCGGACTTTGGGAGNTGCAAGGCGANGAAGANGGNTTGTTTGAGTCCAAATANGAGCGGGTGCTNCAAGGCCGGGCGGCCAAGATGCGCTGCCTGATTCGTCGCAACACGGGCACGGTGTTCGAAGGGGAATGGAAGGCTGTTCCTGNAGGGGACGGCAAGGTNCTCATGCAAATNCGCGACATCAGCGAGCGGATGATGTACGAGCAAGTCATCCGGGAAAGCGAGCAGCGCTTCAGGACCCTGGCCCGACATGCCATGGAAGGCATTGCGTTTTTGGAGGGGACAGAAATTGTGGACGCCAACGAGCAGTTCGCCATCCTGTTTGGATGGAAAGAACTCCCCATTGGGGAAGACATCCTCAACATGGTCAATGCCCGGGATTGGCAGCGCCTGGGGGCCCGAAAGTTTGCGAGGTCCAGGGTGGAACTCCAAGGCGTCACCCAGCAAGGGGCGCAGATTCACCTGGAAGCGACGCGGTCTTCAGACACCACAACCAACCAAACCGTGCTGATGGTCTACGACATCACCGAGCGGAAGCGCACGGAATTGGACCTTCTCCAAACCAAGGAGCGNTTCAGGATGTTGGTGGAAACCAGNCCGATGGGNTTGGTGTTGATGGTNGACGGCAAGGTNAAATACACCAACCCAGGCATCTTGGATTTGCTGGGCATGCGCATGGAGGATGAGGTGTACGATNCGGAGTTTGCGGCGTTGTTTCACGAAGACGACCAAGCGGTGCTTCGCGAGGACATTCGTTTGGTGGAGATGGGGGAGAGGCCGCCTTACCGCGAGGTCCGCATGATGCAAGGTGGCACGGTGGTGGAAGTGGGNATTCGGATGACGTTGTCGTTCCACGACCGTTCGGCNGCTGTGCAGGTGACGGTGTCGGACCTCAGGACGCGGGTGGCGTTGGTGCGCGAGCAAATGCGTGCCGCGCTTGCCGAGGAGTCCAACCAATTGCTCAAGGAGGAAATCGAGCGGCACAAGCAAACCCAAACCCGATTGGCCGACGCCGANCGGTTCAACCGATCCATCATCGAGTCGTCGATCGACATGATCGTCGCCTTCGACCCCGACGGCATGCTCTACCAATACAACCATGCGTTCGCGGTGGAGTTTGGGTTGGACATGGGCGACGATCCCAAATCGTACAACTTCCGGGAGTTTATCGCCGACGTTAAGGAGGCTGAGCGTGTGCGAGACGCGGTGGTTCAGGATTTGACCTTNTCTGGGGAGACCANNGGACGCCGTCAGAACGGAGAGACCTTTCCGATGTACCTCACACTCGCCCTCATGAAAAACGAGGAGGACGGCACCTTCGGGGCNATGGCGGTGGGACGCGACATCACCGAAGCCAAGATTGCCCAACAAGAATTGGAGGCCAGCGAAAAGCGCTACAGAAACATCNTGGAAGGGGCGAACGACGCGATTTTCACCTTGGACGANCAAGGGTATTTCACGTACGTCAACCCCTCGTTCAACGAGCTCCTCGGGTATTCAGAGCTTGAACTGTCGAAGCGCACCGTTCATGATGTGATGCAGGGGTTGCCCAAGCGAGGCAAGACCTGGATGAAGGCGCTGGAGGGTGCACGGGAAGAACGGAAGTTCGTGGCGGCCGACGGCCAGGTGCTCACCATGTTGGGCGGTGCAAGCGTGCAGAAAGACTCCAAAGGCAAACCCAAGAGTGTGCGTGGCATCTTCCTCGACATCACGGACATGCGTTTGCATGAGGCCCAGGCGAAAACGCAAAGCGCCAAGCTGGAGTCCATTTTCGATTCCACCGAGAACATGATCATGTTCACCATGGACGGCGCGGACCGGGTGACGGCCTACAACAAGAACTTCAAGTCCATTTTCGAAGACGAGTTTGGGTTGTCGTTCTCCGACAACCCCTCGTTCATCGAGACCATTTCCAAGGTGGTGGATGAAAAGCCGTACCAGGGTCAATTGAGGTTGTTCCTGAAGGCCATGGAGGGCATTGCCCAATCGTTTGAACTGCCGCTGCAAACCGAAAGCGGAGAGGGTCGGTGGTATCAGGTCTTTTTGAACCCTGTGTCGCTGGGAGACGAACGGCGCGAGATCAGCTGCATCGCCTACGACATCACCGAGCGAAAAGAAATCGACA
>PBWG01000010.1 GCA_002729115.1 Crocinitomicaceae bacterium
CGCCAAACTCACTTAAGAACAAGAAAGGAGGCCAGTTGGCCTCCTTTTTTTGCAACTCCGCGGGGTCTCATCCTTTGATTCACTGGTGATGGAAATCGGCTGCACCTCCCAGGCGGAGCGGGCACCCGGATTCCGAGCGATAAAAACTTATCTTACTTTCACGCCATGAAACACCTGAATATCATCGCGTTTGCGTTCGCTGCACTGGCACTCTTCGGTTGCAGCAAGGAGGAAGGTTGCACATATCCTGCAGCTTGCAACTTCAACGAAGAAGCTGTGGTCGATGATGGCTCATGCGACTTTGTAACATGTGCCGGGTGCACCGACCCGGATGCCTTGAATTACGATGCGTCCGCCACCATGGACGATGGAAGCTGCGAGTATGACCCCGCGGTCACCACAGCAGAATGCGTTTCAAGTGTCGATTTTGACGACTACTCTTACCCCGTTGTTGCCATCGGAGATCAGTGTTGGTTTGGGGAGAATTTGCGCTCCACGGTCTTCCAAGACGGCACCACAATTCCCGAAGAAACAGCTGCCAATTTCCCGAGTTTGACCACCCCTGCGAGGTCAACCTACAACAACTCGACTTCAGTATTCAACGCCCAGGGATACCTCTACAATGGCATCGCAGCAACGTCATCGCAAAATGGAGGGTTGTGCCCCTCAGGTTGGCATGTGCCGACAGAACTCGATTGGATGGAGTTGGAATCCTTCTTGGTTGTGGCGGGTTACGGCAAACGCATGGGAGAGGCCCTGAAATCTCAAACGGGCTGGGCACAGAATGGCAACGGAAGTGACGTGTATGGTTTCAACGGCTCGGGAGGAGGACACGCCTGGCCCGATGGCAGCAACTACAGCTTGAATTACTACGGCACGTATTGGAGTTCCACTTACACGAGCAGCGGTGATGTGATGCAACGCACCCTCAGTTCAGGATCAAACCAGCTCAACCGCGCCGAGTATTGGGATGTGATTGGATGCAGCGTGCGCTGCATTGCCGATTGACCTCAGAGTTCAAAAGACATTCCTTCTCGCGCCACGCGAAACCCCTTGCTTTCAACTTCTCGACTCGACTCACTGTCAGGGTCCAAGAGAGGGTTGGTGTGATTGAGATGAATGAAATGGACCTTGCTTCGCTCCGTCAAGGGCAAGTGTTCAAGTGTCGCCATGGTTTCCACAGCAAAAGGATGGGGAATCTCTGACATGTCCCGATGGTTGACCTCAGTTGCGTCGTAAAAGGTCGCGTCCACAAACGCGAAGTCGACGCTTGCAAGTTCTTGGGTCAGGGAGTGGTCCCACGTCGACCATTTGTCAATGTCCGGGATGAACAATGCAGTCCTTTTTGGACCCGCGATGCGGTATCCCACGGTTTCACTGAATTCATCGCGGTGCGGCACGCGCAATGGAGTCACGGTGACCTCATCATGAAGCACCGAAACCGCTCGCTCGTCTTGCAGCGGAAAGACATCGATGTTGCCCAACTCCACGAGTTGACTCCACGGCCCATTGGTCGCCAAGAATTCCGCCATGCGGGGCATGGCCCCAACACGAACCCCTTCCGCACCCAACGCCTCTCTCCCGAGGTGCATCAGGCCTGTGTAATGCCCCATGTGCGCATGGGTGAGGAAGATTTCGGAAGGCTGCGGCACGCCTGACCGTTCCGCGAGGGTGGCCCATTGGCTGGGCAAATCTGGGGTGGCCTCAAACAACACGGTTTCCTCCCAAGCCCGACTGATGAGGCCCAAAGACACCACTCGTCGCTCAGAGCGCGGCCGTAGAAACAGATTGCGACAACAAGGTCGTCCACAGCCGATGTGTGGAGCCCCACCGTCTTGGACGTTACCCAGCACCACCAGTTCCAAGCGCTCTGGAGGCTTCGAACTTCCCAGTCGAAAGGGAAGAACAAAGGCAAGGGCAAGGACGCCGGCCATCATCCGAACCAAGGAGAAAATCATGCAGCCCCGCCAGGACTCGAACCTGGATCAAGCGTTTAGGAAACGCCTATTCTATCCCTTGAACTACGGGGCCCCGCGCACAAATTGAGCGAGCGCAAAGATGCGACCATTTGTAGTTTGGCGCCATGAAGAAGTTCTCTGTGTTGACTTGGGTGGTGGCGGCTGCCGTGGCAGGCACCTTGGGGTGCAGTTCGACCGACCCTGTGTCCCTTGCGTTTGTGCGCAACGCCCAAACCGTGGAAACGGTGTTCAAGGCGTTTGAAGCGGAAGACGCCGAGGCGTTTTGGGGAGGATTTGCAGAAACTGCGGTGTGGCGCGGCACCGGGGTGAACGCCCCAACGACCTTGTCGAGGAAGAAAATGCGGTCGGTGTACGACGCGTTTTGGGCTGAATTCGACTACGAATTGATGGAGCCTCCCCACTTCTTGCCAGGCGTGGATCACGAGACCCAGCGGCCCAACGGCTCGGTGAACGGCATGTTCCTGTGGGAAGTGTCCAAGACGGCGGAGGACGGTTCGCGCAAGGCCGTGCAGCTGTGGATCTACGAATCCTTCGACTTCAACGACGATGGCGACATCGTGTTCACCCAAGTGTTCAGCGACCTGGCCTCGGCCTACCGCATCCTTCGTGAACCCACCACAACCGGCGACGAATGAGGCTGCCTGACCCCAGCTTGGAGCTCCAGCCGGGCCACAAGGTGGTCGTCTTCGTGCACCACCTCGTCCCTGGCCTGGATGCAGAGGAGCTTGACAAGTACCGGCACATGGATGACGCCACCCTGGAGGCCGCCCGAGCCATTCCTGGCCACTTGGGGCACGAGTTCGCCTCGAACGACAAGGGCACGGTCTTCATGAGCTACTGGGAAAACGACGATGCTGTGGCCCAATGGGCCCAGCATCCCCTGCATCAAGAGGCCAAGCGACTCGGACACGCCGTGTGGTACGAAGCCTACCGGACCATGGTGTGCACGGTGGACCACCACCGGCTCAAGACCTGAAACAGACTGAGCAGTTATCAAGGGTCCGTGGTTGATGCATTGGTCGTCAGTCGTTTGCGCTTAATGCAACTTGGTTGCAATTTGGCGCTGTCTCATCTAAATCAATCATCATGAAACAATCCCTTGTTCTCGCGATTGCCCTTGCATTCGCATCCTCAGGCGCCTTTGCTCAAGATGCCACTCCTGAATTTGCCNATTACTCCGCAGGACTGGCGATCAGCCCCTTTGGTCCATCCATNAACCTCACGTACAACGTGGACGACAAAAACTCCATCAGCGCNGGATTTGGATTCTCTCCNGAAGTGAGTGCCCCCGAAGCGCTGCTGCCTGAATTCGACACCTTTGGAGGCTTTTCTGCCACAGCGACATCCTCGTGGATGGGCGTCTTNTGGCGTCATCGTCCCTTGGAAAATCAAAACTTTGGCGTCAACCTGGGCATGGCGGCCGGACAGATCCAAAACACGCTCACCGCAGGCGTNCCTTTTCACGAGGGTGAGGACCCNCACACATTCAGCGTCAATTACACCGAAAACCCGGTCATGTACATGGGATTGAGCTACGGCTTGAAACCTGTCAAAGGATTCCAAGTTGGTGTGGACATTGGCATGTTGTCCACGGGCGGTGCAAGCGTGGAATACACTGGGCATGCCGAAGAAATGGAAGAACACGAAGAAGAAATTGAAGCTCAGATGGAAGACATCCGAGACAACTTCGCATGGACCATNCTCCCCAACATTCAAATCGGGGTNGCCTACGGCTTTTGATCACTTGACACTTGCACGTTTTGGTTTCGAGGGCTCGCACTTGTTGCGGGCCCTTGTTGCAAACAAAAAACCCCGCACTGGCGTGCNGGGCTTGTCGTTGTGGGCAATACTGGACTCGAACCAGTGACCTCTCGCGTGTGAGGCGAGCGCTCTGAACCAGCTGAGCTAAATGCCCTTCAAAGCGTGTTCCGTCGAAACGGACGGCGAAGATACGCAAGGGCTTGCGTTTTGCAAGCCGATTTGCACNTCGAAATGTGCGCCCTGCAGGGCTTGAACCTGCGACCAAGAGATTATGAGTCTCCTGCTCTGACCAACTGAGCTAAGGGCGCGTGCAACGCGAAGGTACGCTCGGCCCTTCAGAATCAGGCCTCGGACGTGCCGTTGACCCCTTCTTCCAGCCACTCGAACTCCAGTTGACGCTTCGCCAAGTCGGCCGCCACCACCCGAACGGTGATCTTGTCGCCGAGGCCGATTTTGGTCCCCGANCGCAGGCCCTCAAACATCATGTGGTCCTCGTCGAACACCCATTGGTCCCAGGGGAAGGCTTGCTTGGGCACGAAGCCTTCGCACTTGTTGCCGTCCAGCTCCACAAACAAGCCCTTGCCGATGGTGCCGTTGACCAGCCCCGTGAACGTCTCGCCGATGCGAGAACTGAGGAATTCCACCTGCTTGTACTTGATGCTCGCGCGCTCCGCCTCCGCCGCCCGCTTCTCCATGGTGGAACTGTGGTGGCATCGCCCGTCCAAGGGCCCCGCGTCGGCGCTGGCTTGGCCGTCGAGGTAGCGCTGAAGCAACCTGTGCACCATCACGTCGGGGTACCGTCGGATGGGGCTGGTGAAATGCGTGTAGTACGGGAACGCCAGGCCATAGTGTCCGATGTTCTCCGTGTTGTACTCCGCCTTGGCCATGGTGCGGATGGCCATGGTCTTCACCGTGTTCTCCTCCGGCGTGCCTGAGGTGGCCGTCAACAAATCGCGCAACAGCGACTCGGCGTTGCCCGGCGTGGGCTTGGGCATTTCGTGGCCAAACCGACGCACAAACACCCTCAACTGTTTCAGCTTCTCTGGGTCGGGACGGTCGTGCACGCGGTAGACGGCCGTGCGCGTGGGCACCTGCTTTTCTGGGTGCACCTTCGCCAGGAACCGCGCCACCTCCACGTTGGCCAACAGCATGAAATCTTCGATCAACTTGTTGGCCTCCTTCATGCGCTTCACCACCACCTTCAGCGGCCTTCCGGCCTCGTCCAATTGGAACCGCACCTCTTCCGTGTTGAAGTCGATGCCTCCGCGGTTGAAGCGCTTGGCGCGCAGCTTTTGGGCCAAATCGCCCAACACCTTCAACTCCTCGGCCCGGTCGCCCTTCCCGGTTTCCAAGCGCTGTTGCGCCTCCTCGTAGGCGAACCGTCGGTCCGAGTGGATGACCGTGCGTCCAAACCACCGGTTCACCACCTCCGCCGCCTCGTTCATCTCGAACACGGCGCTGAACGCGAACCTGTCTTCGTGGGGGCGCAGCGAGCACAGGTCGTTGGACAGCACCTCAGGCAACATCGGAATCGTCCTGTCCACGAGGTACACACTCGTGGCGCGGCTCACGGCCTCCCGGTCCAGCACCGAGCCTGGTTGCAAGTAATGCGTGACGTCGGCGATGTGGACGCCGACTTCCCAATGGCCGTTCTCCAGCTTTTGCAAGCTCAGCGCATCGTCGAAGTCCTTGGCGTCGGCCGGGTCGATGGTCATGGTCAATACCTCCCGGAAATCGCGCCGGCGGGCCACCTCCTTGGGGTCGAGTCCGTGTGGGTTGTCGGGGTCGCTGGCCTGGAACGCCTCGGCGGCGGCGCTGACCTCGGTGGGGAACTGGTAAGGCAATCCGAATTCCGCCAGGATGGCGTGCATCTCCACCTCGTGCTCCCCTTGCTGGCCAAGCACTTCCACCACGCGGCCCATGGGTTGGTCCCGCGGGTCGTCCCATTGCTCAAGCGACAGCAACACCTTGTCCCCTTCCGTCGCCCCGTTCAGGTGGCGCGCGGGGATGAAAAAGTCGGTGTGGAGGCGTTGGTCGGAGGGTTTCCCGAACCCGTAGTCCCGCACGAGCGTCACCGTCACCACGTAGTGCTCGCGCAGACGCTTGGTCACGCGCTTCACGCGGGGCGTCGAGCGCCGGCCACGCTGCCACCACTCAATCTCCACAGTGTCCCCCCAAAAGGCGTCGGCCGTGTTGTTCTTGGGCACGCGGATCTCGTTTCCGTCGGCCATGCGCACGAAGCCGGTGCCCATCCGGGAAATTTGGATGGTGCCTTCGTTCCCTCCCGCAGAGGGGTCAAACTCCGGCGCCGCCATCACGTACCGACCGCGGCCCAGGTCTTCAAGCTGACCCTTCTCGGCCAATTCTTCCATGAGCGCCATCACCGCCCGACGCACGTCGTGGTTGAGGATGCCGAGTGCCCCGGAGATTTGCTTGTGGTTGAGGGCCTTGCCGGCGCGCTGCCGAAACACCCGCAGGACGGCTTTCCTCAGGTCGGTGGGGGAGCCGTAGTCCGACTCGCCGTGCATCCCGCGCTGGCCCTTCGAGCCCCGCTTGGAGGGTTGTCCGTGGCCGGGTCCCCGTCCCACAAACTTGTCGCCACGTCCGCCGCGGCTGCCTTTCCTGCCCATGACTCAAAGATGCGGCTTGTGGACGAACTTGCGCGTCCATGACGACCCGATTTCTCCCCACCGAATGGCGCGACTACGCCTTGCTGGATTCCGGCCACGGCAAACGCCTCGAGCGGTTTGGAGAACTGACCCTGGTGCGTCCCGACCCCTTCGCGCTCTGGAAGCCGTCCGGCGACCCGCGCGCCTGGACCCGGGCCGACGCCACGTTCGAGCCCACGGGCCGAACCCACGGCAAGTGGCGCTCCGCGCCTGGCACGCCCACCCGATGGCCGTTGCGATACCGGTCGGACGCGTTGGATTTGACCTTCGGGTTGGAGATGACCAAATTCAAGCACGTCGGCCTCTTCCCCGAGCAAGCCGACAATTGGGAGTTCCTGGCGGCCAACCTCAA
>PBWG01000011.1 GCA_002729115.1 Crocinitomicaceae bacterium
CTACATCGCCGTGGCCATCAAGTTGTGGTGGAGCGCCCCGCTCGAGGCCCTGGCGGCGGACGAGCTGTACATGGAAAACATCGCCCTGTGGGGCCCCATCATTCCCATTGGATTGGCCGCGGCCGCGATGAGCTCGGCCTTAGGCAGTGTGATGGTGGCGCCGCGGACGCTTCAGGCGATTGCCGCGGACGAGATCTTTCCTGCCCGCATGTCGGCCTGGCTGAAGAAGGGCAGGGGTTCCCAAAACGAGCCGGTGCGGGCGTCCTTGGCCACGTGCGCCATTGCGTTTGTGTTTGTCTTGATGGGCGACATCAACGCCGTGGCCGAGATCATCTCCATGTTCTTCATGGTGACGTACGGGGCCATTTGCCTCGTGTCGTTCTTGGAACACATGGCGGCCGATCCGAGTTACCGTCCCACCTTCAGATCGCACTGGTCCATCAGCTTGATGGGGGCGGTGTTGTGTGTTGTGCTGATGTTTGGCATGAACCCGACCTACGCGACGGCGAGCTTGATCATCATGGTGCTCATCCACGCATGGGTGTCCCGCCTTGGTGGTGGACAGCGCGGGATGGTTCGGTTGTTCCGAGGGGTCATTTTCCAAATCCAACGCTTCCTTCAGTTGGCGTTGCAAATGAGCGACGACGACGACCTCGAAGAGTCCACGGGCTGGCGGCCCTTCGTGTTGGCGATTTCCCCCGACACGTTCGACCGCCAGGAAGGGTTTGACATGGTGCGCTGGGTGGCCTACCGGCATGGATTCGGGACATACATGCACTTTGTCAAAGGGTTCTTGTCCGAGGAAACCCAGGCGGAAGCCAAGCAGGCGCAGGCCCAATTGGTCAAGCGCGCCCGCGGCAACCGCAGTCGCGTTCACCTGGACACCATCATCAGTCCTTCCTACACGTCGGCGATCGCCCAGTGCATTCAGCTGCCCGGCATTTCGGGCAAGGGGAACAACCTGTTCTTGATGGAATACTCGCCGGACCAGCCGGCCAACCGCGACCAACTCATGGACAACTTTGGGCTGTTGGCGGCGTCTGGGTTGGACCTGGCGTTGTTGCGGAGCAGCGGCCGGAAATTTGGCAACAAACACGACATCCATTTGTGGATCACGCCAGAAGACAACGTGAATTCCAGCTTGATGATTTTGCTCGCCTACATCTTGCAAGGGCATCCTGACTGGAGCGACGCGAGCATCAGCGTGTTTTTCCTCCACGACGGAGAGAATGCAGAAGAGGAGGAGGCCTTGCGCGCAAGCATCGTGGAGGGACGCTTGCCCATCGCGGAGCAAAACATCGAGCACGTCACCCACCACTCCAGCTCTGTGCAAACCATCAAGAACAAATCGGGCGGTGCAGATCTTGTCATTCTTGGATTCCAAGCGTCTGACATTGAAACCATGGGCGAGGACGCCTTTGAACGGTTCAATGGCTTGGGAGAAGTGATGTTTGTCCACGGGATGAAACCCCTCGCCATTCAGTGATGACCAAAATTGCCCTCATCCACGGCCCCAACCTGAACCTCTTGGGCCAACGCAACCCGGAGGTGTACGGCGACCTGACGCTGGAGAAACTCGAGGCCGCTGTGGCGGCACGTGCGGCCGATCTCGGGGCGGAGATTCAAGCTTTCCAGAGCAACCACGAAGGCGAACTCATCGACGCGCTTCACGCCGCAGGCAAATCCTGCCAAGGCGTGGTTTTCAACCCCGGCGGCTTTTCGCACACATCTGTCGCGCTGCGCGACGCCGTGGAGGCCATTCAAGTCCCTGTGGTCGAGGTGCACATTTCCAACATTCACGGAAGGGAGCATTTTCGTCGCACCAGCTTGACGGCTGCGGCCGCGAAGGCTTGCATTTCAGGGTTGGGCCTCCAAGGTTACTTGTCTGCCTTGGAAGCGCTGCTTGGCGATTAATCAGCCCTTCCTCAGCTGAGCCAAGTGCTTGTTGAACAGCGTCACCAGCTGCGACGCGTCTTTGGCTTCCAATTGCTTGCCAAACACAAGGGTCTTGGACTCCGTTCCGACGTGGATGCGGTCCCCACCGACCACCCAAAACTGCTGGTCCATCGATTCGAGGAACGATTTGGGGTTGGGGGCGGGGGCTTGGGCCGGTTTCAATTCTTCCAGAGGCGCCTCCGTGGCTTTGCCTGCCTGTTTCCCGTGGTCCAGTCGGATGGACAACCCGTCCTGGCTCAATTGGACCACTTCGTGGCCCGACCTGCGCCACCGCACCGCCTTCCATCCGCGCATGGCGAAGAAGGCCCAGAAGCCCATGCAAATGAGGTAGAACTGACGCTCCCCGCCGGGGAAGCTCCACACCCCGTAAGCCAACATGGCGCCCAAGGCGCCCCATGCGCCCAGCCAGAGCTCGAGGCTCTGTCGCTGCCAATCGGGGATGGCGCCTGAAATGGTGGCCATCCAACGGTCTCCGGAGCGGCTGACCACAATGCGTTCTCCGATGCGGTGACTCTTCATGACGGTTGGCTGGCAAGGGCCCGGCGGTACAGGGCTTCGTATAGGGGCAGGATCTTGTGAATGTGGAACGCCTCGGCCCGGCCAAGTGCAGCCTTTTGGAACCGGGGAAAGTTGGCGCTGTCCAGCACGTGCAGGGCGTCTTCCGCCATGCCTTCCACGTCTCCCACGGGACGAAGCATGCCTGTCTTGCCTTGCAGGTTGACCTCGGGCAGCCCGCCGACATCTGTCGAAATCACGGGGGCCCCTGCGGCGAAGGCTTCCAGGGCCACCAGCCCAAAGCTCTCCGTTTCGGAGGGAAGCACTAGCAAGTCGCTGATGAGAAGGGGTTCAATGGGGTTCTTGACTTTGCCCAAGAACACAACATCTTCAGCGATCCTCAATTCGAGGGCGCGCCGCTCTGCCGCCGCGCGGTCGGGGCCGTCCCCGACCATGAGGAGTTTCGCTTCTTTGGACGCTCGGAGGAGTGCGAACATGGCCACCACGTCGCAAACGCGCTTCACAGGTCGGAAGTTGCTGATGTGGCAAAGAACCGGTGCGCCGGAGGGCGAGAGTTCTTCCTTGAACGACGCGTTGGGTTCACGTTGGAAATGGCTCGGACAAATGAAGTTGGGCACCACCTCGATCGGATGCTCGCCAAACGTCTCCAAGGACACCCGCTTCAAGTCGTCAGACACCGCGGTGACGACGTCGCTTTCCTCCATGGCGTCGCAAATGGACGGCTTGAACGACCCGTCCTGGCCGAGCAGGGTGATGTCTGTGCCGTGCAGGGTGGTGACCACAGGGAGGCGATGCCCTTGTTTGGCCAAAATCCGCCGGGCATTCAACGCCGCACTCGCGTGAGGGATGGCGTAGTGCACGTGCAGCAAGTCGAGCGCATATGCCGTGGCCACTTCCACCATTTTGGACGTCAAGACCAGCTCGTAGGGAGGGTAGTCAAAGAGCGGGTACTTGGACACCTCCACCTCGTGGTAGAAGACGCGGGGGTGAAACGACCCCAAGCGCACGGGTTGCGTGTAAGTGATGAAATGCACCTCGTGCCCCTGATCTGCCAGGGCCTTGCCCAACTCCGTCGCCACCACGCCGCTCCCGCCGTAGGTGGGGTAGCACACAATTCCAATGCGAAGTGGAGCAGCGGTCATGGCTCAAAAACGGCTTGTGGCCCCCAAATGTTCGAGCACCACGCGTTGAATCTCCGTCCTCGTGTCGAGGCGAAGCAGGGTTTTGTTGGACGCATCCGGATAGGTGCGGTTGCTCAAGAACACGTAGACCAAATCGTAGGTCGGGTCCACCCACACCAAAGTGCCGGTGAAGCCGCTGTGGCCAAAACTCTCCCAGGACGCCAGGTCGCAGGTCGGGCCAGAATCGGGCTCCAGGGCTGGCTTGTCGAAGGCCAGTCCTCGGCGGTTGTCGCCGTCCGCAAAGGCCCGACTGGTCCATTGATCGAGCACGTCTTTCGGCACGATGCGAATCCCCTTGAACACCCCGCCTCGGCGCCACGTCTCGGCGAGTTCCGCGAGGTCGTAGGCGTTGGAGAAGAGCCCGGCATGGCATGCGACGCCGCCCATCATCGCGGCCCCGGGGTCGTGCACAGTGCCGCGCACTTCACGTTCCCTGAATTCTCGGTCCCATTCGCTCGGGGCGATGCGCTCCAGCGGCACGCCGTTCTGCAGGGGGCGGTACCCCATGCTCTGCCATCCCATAGGACCCGCCACGTGGTTGGCCACCCAGTTCTCGATGTTCATGCCCCAGGTGGACAGCACCTTGTCCCACATGTAGAACCCGAGGTCGCTGTAGCGGTAGTCGCCAGGGGCGTCCAGCTCGGCGTTGAGGATGGTGTTCCAGATGGTGTCCAAATAGGCTTCCTCCATGAACATGCTTGGGCTCACCGGCACGTGGCACGACGTGTCTGGCGCGTCGCAGAAGGCGCCCGTGGTGTCCTCCAGGGCGCTTCGGTAGAATGGAATCCAAGATGCGAGCCCTGCCTGGTGGCTCAACAGCTCGCGCGGGGAGCGGGTGCCCAAGGGATGCCCTTTCAACCTTGGCAGCAGGTTGTGCACCTGTCCATCTTCTTCCAAGAGCCCAAACCCAGCCATGTGCATCAAGGCGTTGCCCGTGGCGGCAACCTTGGTGATGGAGGCCAGGTCGTACACCGCATCTGGGGTCGTGGGATGCGTCCCGTCCAAGGTGCCGACGGAGTGGTCCACCACGATTTGGCCTGCATGGGCGACCACGACCCTCGCGCCGGGCATGGCGCGCTTGTCCAGGGCGTGCTGCAGCAGGCTGTCCACCTTCGCGTTGGGGTCGTCCCAAAACGCCAGGCGTCCCTCCACGGGGCGTCCCAAACGCATGGCGCCGTCCAAGTCCAGGCCGTCGCCCTCGCGCCACGGGGTGTCCACCGGGGTGACGGGCAGCTTGCCGCCGATGGGGGTGACGCCGGCCACCGCGTCGGCCACAGCGTGGCAGGTGCGTTCGTCGTCTTGGTACGCCACCAAGATCCCAGCGACGTGGGGCTGAAGCGCCACGAACTCAGGCAATGCGTATGGGTTGCCCATCCAAACCACCATGACGTTCCTGGGGTCGAGGTTGCGCTGTTGCAAGAGGGCGGCCACGCGGCCCAACCCGTCAGGCTGGACGCCGAAGTTTCGCGAGGGCCGGTGGCTCATTTCGGTGGCCGTGACCAGCACGTGGGTGGCCTGCGCCAGCGCCGATTGAACGTCACGTTTGCCAAGGCCGCTGCCGTCTTTGCCGACCACGTGCCGCGACACGGCCCATCCTTCGCCAAGGTGCTTGGCAAGCTGGGCTTCGAGGGGCGCGCAGGACTTGGCATGGTTGGCCAAATCCAACATCACCGCGTGGCCTTGGGTGGCCGACCAGGTCTTGGGGTACGACGTGTGCCCCGGCAACATGGTCAGGCTTTGCGCGAGCAGTTCTCGGTGAACGAGTTCGGCATGCTTGGGTTCCCAGGCGGTTCCTGTGGCCGGCACGGTTTCTCCTGCGTCGGTCCAAAGTTTGGCCAACAGCACGCGGCGGCACTTCGTGTCGATGTCCAGGGTGTCCAAGGTGCCGTCCGCCAAGGACGCCATGGCTTCCTCGATGGCCGCGACCGGGTCTCCAGGAAACAACAAGACGTCGTTGCCGGCCTTCAAAGCGTCTCGAATGCGCCGCCGCTCGCCCGCAAAGTCCGCAAACCCTTTCATGCTCATGGCGTCTGTGAACGCCAAACCTTGGAAGCCCATCTCTTGACGCAACAAGGCGTCGACAATCGCTGGGGAAAGGGTGGAGGGTTGGGCTTCGGTGCTGTCCAAGCCCGGCACGTCCAAGTGGGCGATCATCACCCCGCCCATGCCATGGTCGAAGGCGTGCTGGAACGGGGCCAACTCCACCGAGTCCAACCTTGCCCGGTCGTGCAAAATGGACGGCAGTGTGGCGTGAGAGTCGCTGTCGCTGTCGCCATGTCCTGGAAAATGCTTGGCGGTGGCCAGCACCCGCTGGTCCTGAAGGCCGTCAGCGTAGGCTTGCCCCAACTTGGACACCCACTCCACGGACTCGCCAAAGCTTCGGCTGCCAATCACCGGGTTGATCGGATTGGAGTTGACGTCCACCACCGGGGCGAAGTTGACGTGGACGCCCGTGGCGCGAAGGCTTTGCCCCACCACTTGCCCAAACATTCTGACCAGTTCCTCGTTGCGCGTGGCGCCCAACGTCATGGCCCGCGGAAAAGAGCGCGTGCTGTCGAGACGCATGCCCAACCCCCATTCGGCATCGGAGGACACCATCAGTGGCACGGTGGCCAAATCCTGCAGTCGCTTCAATCGCACGCGCTGGTGGTCGGGGCCGCCTTGCATGCAAATCACGCCACCCAACCCAAGGTCTCGGGTCCATCNCTCNGCCTNTGCCCAGCCTGCGGTGTCGGTTCGTGCGTANATGGGGACCATGAGCAGNTGGGCCACGCGCTGTTCCATGGTCAACGTGGCCATCAAGCTGTCCACGACATCCACGGGGCCGTCCAAAAACGCCGGTGGTTGTGGGGGAGAAGTCTGGGAAGGGTGTTGGCCAAAATGGCAGCCCCAAAAGGCAAACAACGCCCCAAGGGTCAAGGCAAGCCGGGCCATCAAGTGCGGTCCGCCATGCGGGTTCGCGCGAGGGAGAGCAAGAAGTTGAACTGCTCTTCCACGGTCAAGTCGCTGTTGTCGACCACGACGGCGTCTTCGGCTTGGCGCAAGGGCGCCACCGCACGCTCAGAGTCGATGCGGTCGCGGCTGAGGACGTTGTCCAAGACGTCGTCGTACGACACGTCTTTGCCCGCCAACTGCAATTCGCGCAACCGCCGGTAAGCGCGTGTTTCAGGGTCCGCCGTCATGAAGACCTTGAGTTCCGCGTCGGGCAACACGACCGTACCGATGTCTCGGCCGTCCATCACCACCCCGCCGGCCTCGGCCATGCGCTGTTGGATGGCCACGAGTTTGGTCCTCACCTCAGGCACCCGCGCCACCAAGCTCACCTTGTTGGCCACGTCCATGCTTCGGATTTCTTTCTCGACGTTCACGCCGTTCAAGTGGATCTCAGACTGCTCCGTCTTGGGATTGTACTTGAAGGCCAAGAACATGCGCTCCAACCCCGCACGCAGCCCCACCTCGTTCACTTCGGTGTCGACCACACTGCGCTCTTTCATGGCGTGAAGTGTGGCGGCACGGTACATCGCGCCTGTGTCGATGTAGACGTAATTGAGTTCTTTGGCCAAGGATTTGGCCATGGTGCTTTTTCCAGCACTCGAGTGCCCGTCAATGGCGATTTTGATGCGACTGCGACCCATGCGTCGAAGATAACTTGCCCCAAGCAACAATCAGGGCTGATTGCGCCCAGATTCGCGGCCTTGTTGAGGCACCTGAATCGCCAAGGCCAAATGCGTGGAGGTTCCTGCGAAGTGGTACACGCTTCTGGCCACGCTGTAGCGGAGCGCTTTGAACTGCCCCTGAAGCCCCACGGACAGCCCATTCAAGCCCGTCCGGCCTGCGGCAACCATGGTTTTTTGGCGTTGGTGGTTGTACCCCAAATGCCCCGTCAATTGCGGCCCCAGCTTCAGTGTGACCCCGCCGGTCAGGTGCCGGGCGAGTTGGTCTCCCCATTCCCAAATGTCGTTGGGGATGACTTCTCCGGTCAGCGGGTCGTAGGCGTCGTCGTATGTCCCTTCAGGCGCGAGCTCCCATGTGTTCAGCATTTGCATCCTCAAGTGGAAGGTGAAGGGCGCATTGGGGAAGGTCTGGGTCCACCCCACCTGCACGTTGTGGGGCAGCCTTCCATGGGGCATGATGCCAGAAAAGTCTTCCTGCACGCCAAGGTTGCTCACGACGAAGCCAAGGGCGCCCATGCCGTTTCGAGTGCGTCGAAGCGCCGCCAAATCCAGAGCCAAGACGCCTGCATTCACCTGCGCGAGGTTCCGAAGACCTGTCCACCCTGTGGCCCCCAGAGTCCATTGCGAACCCAAGGCCCAGGAGGTGCCGTACTGGGCGATGTAGTCTCCGCCGGAGAAATTTCCTGATTCGAGTCCTGCAGCGGTGGTGCCTTCGAATGTCCCGAACGTCGAAAAACGGATGCCCACGTGGGACGCGCGCTTGCCACGCTGGGCCAGAGGCCAGGTGACGGCACCGGCGCGGATGCCTGCGAAGAAATCCAAGTAGGAAGTGTACAGGTCGCGTTCCACTGTGGAGTCCAGTGCGCATGGGTGCACGGCCACCGACCACCCGTCGGCTTCGAGCGGCGCCACGTCCAAACCGCCAAGCGCGGCGTGGCGAGGGGCTGCGGCCACGTCCCAAGCTAGGGATGTGGGGACGTCCTGCGCGCACAAGGTTTGGAGTCCAAGCGTCAGGCTGAACAACGCGACATGGCGGAACCAGGAGATCGCAGTCATGAGGGCAAGTTACGAGGCGACCACGCGCAAGGGGTTGTCCACTTGTTGACCCAGCATCGCCCTGTCCACCACCTGGCGCATGTGCGTGACGTAGGTGAAGCTGAGGCCTTTGATGTAACGGGGATTGATGTCGTCCACGTCTTTCCGGTTGCGCTCGCAGAGGATGATTTCCTTGATGCCTGCACGCTTGGCGGCCAGGATTTTCTCCTTGATGCCTCCCACCGGCAACACTTGGCCGCGCAACGTGATTTCACCACTCATGGCCAGGTATTTCCGAACCTTGCGTTGGGTGAAGGCGCTGGCCAATGCGGTGAGCATGGTGATGCCTGCGCTTGGGCCATCCTTGGGAATGGCGCCCTGGGGCACGTGGATGTGAACGTCCCACTTGTCGAAGACGTCGGGGGTCAACCCCAACCAATCGGCGTGGGCCTTGAGGTGTTGCAGCGCAATCACGGCGGATTCTTTCATGACCGCCCCCAAATTTCCGGTCAATGTCAGCTTGCCTTTGCCTGGAGTCAAGGACGACTCGATGAAGAGGATGTCGCCACCCCGAGGCGTCCAGGCCAAGCCCGTCACCACGCCTGCCACGTCGTTGCCCTCGTATTTGTCCTTTTCCCTGGCAATGCCCAAAATGTCATGGAGGTGCCCCGCCTCCACGCTCACATCGTGGGCTTCTTCAAGGGCAATCTGCTTGGCACGGTGCCGAACGAGTTTGGCCAAACGCTTGTCCAGTCCGCGTACCCCGCTCTCGTTCGTGTATTGTTCCACCACCGCCTGGATGGTGGCCACGGGCACTTTGAGGCTGGCCGGCGCCAGCCCTGAAGCGTGGAGGTGCTTGGGCAGGAGGTGTTGCTTTCCGATTTGGACTTTCTCTTCCAGCGTGTATCCGCTGACGTCGATGATTTCCATCCGGTCCCTCAACGCGGGCTGAATGGTGCTCAAGTCGTTGCACGTGGCCAAGAACATGACCTTGCTCAAGTCATAATCCAAGTCGAGGTAGTTGTCGTGGAAGGTGTGGTTCTGCTCTGGGTCGAGCACTTCAAGCAGGGCGGAAGAGGGGTCGCCGTGGTGGTCTCTCCCCAACTTGTCGATCTCGTCCAAGATGAACAACGGGTTGCTTGTGCCCGCCTTCTTGAGGTTTTGAAGCACCCGCCCAGGCATGGCGCCGATGTACGTCTTGCGGTGGCCACGGATTTCGGCTTCGTCGCGCAAGCCGCCCAAGCTCATGCGGACGTATTTCCGTCCGAGGGCTTCGGCGATGCTTCGTCCCAAGGAGGTTTTGCCCACGCCTGGAGGGCCGTAAAGGCAAAGGATGGGGGCCTTCATGTCGCCCTTGATTTTGAGCACCGCCAAGTGTTCAATGATGCGTTCCTTCACTTTTTCCAGCCCGTGGTGGTCTTGGTCCAGCACCGCTTGGGCGTGGGTCAAATCGAAGTTGTCGTCGGAGACGTCATTCCAAGGAAGCTCGAGCATCACGTCCAAGTAGTTCGACTGCACGCTGTACTCGCTGCCTTGGGGGTTCATCCGCTCCAGCTTTCCAAGCTCCTTGTCGAAGGCTGCCCGGGCGTGGTCGGGCCAGTTTTTGTCCGCCGCTTTGACACGCTTTTCCTGAATCTCTTCCTTCAACGGATTGGCCCCCAGCTCGTCCTGGATGGTTTTCATCTGCTGGTGGAGGAAGAACTCGCGCTGCTGCTGGTCGAGGTCGGTCTTGACTTTGGCGTGGATGTCCTGTTTCAGGGAGAGCATGTGCTTCTCCTTGTGGAGCAACTCCAGCACCGTCTGGGCGCGTTTGCCCAAATCCACCTCTTCCAGAATGCGCTGCTTCTCGTCCACCTTCACCTGCATGTTGCTGCCAATGAAGTTGACCAAAAACCCCAGCCGGTTGATGCCCTTGATGGCCTCTGCCGCTTCCGTGGGGATGTTGGGGTTCATTTCAATGAGCTCGGCGGCCAAATCGCGCAAGCTCTCCACCATGGCCTGGCTTTCCTTCTCAGTCAAAGGCTCTTCGATGCCCCCGTAAGAGGAGACTTTCGCTTTGAGGTAGGGTTCTTCCTGGATGACTTCGTCCCAGGTGAAACGCTGTTGCCCTTGAAGGATCACGGTGTTGGTGCCGTCGGGCATCTTCAACATTTTCATGATGCGGGCCACGGTTCCAACGCGGTTCAAATCGTCTGGACCCGGCACCTCGGTGTCGTCCTCCTTTTGGCTCACCACCCCAATCACCTGCTCGGCCTTGTTCGCCTCCTTGATGAGCCGAACCGACCTGTCGCGCCCCACGCTGATGGGAATCACCACGCCAGGGAAGAGCACCGTGTTTCGAAGCGACAACAGCGGAAGCACCTCCGGAATGTCGGTTTCTTGCATGGCCGTTTCATCCTCCTCGGTCAGGATGGGGATGAACTCTTGGTCCTGGGTGTCGCTCAGTTTGATGTTCATGGTCAGGGCGTGTGTGGACATGCACAGGTCAAACGCCGTGCCACCCGACTTGTTGCGACAGCTTGGCAGACTTATTTCGAAAAGAGTGCCCGAATGGCATGTTCTTCCTCGGCAGACATGGTCTGTTTGCGGCGCGCCATGACTTTTCGCGCCACGTCAAGCCCTTTGTCGAGGTCAATCTTGACCTCACCGTCCACGCCCCATTGGAAGCTTCGAACGTGGCGAGGAGGCGTCCGCTCCCCAAACACATTGACCATCACGCCTACCACGGTGGCCGTGGAAAAGGCGGTGTGAATGGCGGTTTTGCTGTGGTCGCCCATCAGCAAGCCGCAGAACTGGCGGCCTTTGGGCTCGAACGACTGGCTGTCCTCGCACCACTCGGCAATCACCCCGTAGGTGTTTTTCAGGTTGCTGCACGTGGTTTCGGCCCCGAGGTTGCACCACGACCCAAGGACCGCGTTGCCCAAAAAGCCGCCGTGGGCCTTGTTGGACCAGTCGTGGACGACGACGTTGCTCAACTCGCCGCCCATTTTGCAGCCTTGGCCCACGGTGGTCGCGCCGTAGATCAACGTGCCCATGCGGAGCTGAGACCCTTCCCCAAGGGCGAAGGGGCCACGGACGCGACAGCCCTCCATGATTTCTGCATCTGGGCCCACCACGATGGGGCCTTGTTCCGTATTGAAGCTGACGTCGCGCAGCACGGCCCCGGGGGCCAGCCACACGTTGGACATCGGGCCATGGACCCTCACGCCTTGGGCTTGCCAGGCGTCGCGTTCCTCTTCTTGAAGTGGACGAAGTCGCCACGCGAGTTGAAGCCGTTCCAAGTCCTCGTTCAACCCCATTCCACAGAGCTCAAAGAGGTGGGCGGCGTCCTTCAGCCAGAGGGCGCCCTCTGGCAATTCCTTCACATTCACGGCTTCGCCGCCGCGCTTGGCGACCAACTCCCCGTCTCGGACCCAGCCTTCTCCGTCGGAGAGATCCAAGACGGCCAAGACATTCTGCCGGGTGGGCAAAAGCCTGGAGTGAATTCGAATGTGGGGGTTGTCCCGCAAGACTTCTTGCCATTGTTTTGCAATGGTCCGTACTCCGAAATGAAGCTCTTGCACCCCCTTGAGGGCGTTTAGTGGATAGAAATCGGCCGAATCACCGTTGTCCAAGAACCTAGCATCTGTCATGGAGCAAAATTATGATGTGAACCAAAGGCCCACGAAGGGTGTTCACTTTTTTGCACCGCATCACATTGTGCAGGAGGACCGCGTGAAGCAAGAATTTTCAATCAAGGATTTGGAGAACCTCTCGGGGGTCAAGGCGCACACCATTCGCGCCTGGGAACAGCGGTATGCGCTGTTGAACCCCAACAGGTCGTCCACAAACATCCGGACTTACGGAGGGGAGGACTTGAAGAAGCTTCTCAACGTCGCACTTCTTCTTGAGCGCGGACTCAAGATCTCCAAGATTGCAGGGTTGTCGCCCAAACAGTTGGGCCAAATGGTGGCAGAAGGTCCCAGTGTGTCGGACGAAGGAGGCGAGGCGCTTGCCAAGCAGCGATTGAAACTCGCCATGATGACCTACGACGAGGTGCTGTTTCGAGGCACGATGCAAGAATGCGTGGACCGGTTGACGTTCGACGGTGCGGTCTTGAGTGTGGCGCTGCCATTTTTGGCGGAGGTGGGGGTGCTCTGGTTGACAGACACCATTTGTCCTGCCCACGAGCATTTCATGAGCAACCTCCTTCGGCAGATGCTCTTCGCGGAGATTCATAATGCCCCCATCCCTCAGCCCGAGGAAAAAGGGAAGGTGATTGTGCTGTACTTGCCCGAACGAGAAATCCACGACATCTCCTTGTTGTTCTTGCACCATTTGTGCCGCGCAGCGAGACGTCAAAGTGTCTTTTTGGGCCAAAGCGTGCCTTTCGACGACTTGGTGAGCGTGGCCGCCCAATTCGAGGACGTGTGTTTCGTGGCGTACTGCACCACCTCTCCTGCAGCAGACCAAGCTCAGGAATACGTNGACCGCATCGACNGNACNTTTGCNGGTTCGGANGTNACNTTNCANCTCGGNGGNGGGGTGTTCAAGNAAGNCGTCTGGNGGNGCCAACACNACNGTNCACNCNGACGGAGCNAGCCTTGTGCAAAAGATTNTNCACTNAACCGTCATTTTTGAGGTAGGTTTAAACCATTGATTTTCAGGATTCCCTGAAAAAATGTTGAACGTTTTTTGAAAAACGTTGAACAAAAAGTTGGCACGAGGAGAGGTTTGTTTAATCTTTGCTTCAGTTCGTTAAACAAAAAACGGTTTGTGATGAGCACCCTCGAATTCAATCAACTCCTGGTCAGCCAGTCTGACTTCTTGCGTGGTTTCGCCCTCGGTTTCACCCGGAACGGGGCCGATGCGGACGATTTGGTCCAAGACACCATGGTGAAGGCCTTGCGNTANAAGAANAACTTCAAGGAGGGGACCAACATGAAAGGGTGGTTGTACACCATCATGCGGAACATCTTCATCAACAACTACAAGCGCAAGAAGTTCCAAAACACCGTGCTNGACAGCACTGAGAACCAGTACTTCATCAACGCCAGCCAGGACTACCGCGTGGACACCGTGACCACCGAAATCAACCAGTCGGACATCCAGGGCGCGATCAACGAATTGAAGCCTGACTTCCGCAAGCCGTTCACCATGTTTCTTGACGGGTACCACTACGACGAGATTGCCGCGGAGATGGAGATTCCCATGGGCACGGTNAAATCGAGAATTTTCCACGCCCGCAAGAAATTGTCGGCCTCCCTNGTGGACTACCAAAACTGAGGCGCCCCACGTCGCTTCTTCTCGTATCTTGTCGGCAGAGTTGACCACCTGCCATGCCTGAACTTTCCANCCGCCTCCCGAAGACTTGCTGGAACACCCTGGTGTTGTGTCTGTTGGCCATGCTTCCGTTGGGAGCTTTCGGCCAAGTGGATGTAGATCAAAGCTTGACCATAGAGCAGTACGTGAACGACGTGTTGCTCGGAGAAGGGGTCAGCGCCACCAACATCAACTTCATTGGCNCCACCGAGCAAATCGGCTACATGACCGGCGGTGACGACGTGGGTTTTCCCATCGACGGCGGTTTGGTGCTGAGTTCGGGCAATGCCGCAGATGCGTTTTGTGCGGGAGCCGGGTGTTTGAATTGTTCAGGAGGAAATCCGACGGACAACGATTTGCTTGACATCGCCAACAGCGTGCCCCCGTTGATTGGGCAGNCTTTTTCGGTGACCAGCGTGAACGACCTGTGCGTGCTGGAATTCGACTTTGACCCAGCTGGGGATTACGTCTCGTTCAACTACGTCTTTGGNTCNAGCGAGTACGAAGCGTGGGAAAACTCTCAGTACAACGACATCTTCGCATTCTTCCTGTCNGGAGCNGGCATCAACGGNCCTTACGATGCACCTGGAGCGTTTCCCGGACAAGCCATCAACATCGCCAGCGTTCCCGATTCAGACCCTGAATTGCCCATCACCATCAGTTCTGTCAACGGGGCCCTGAACGCGGAGTACTACATCTTGAACGAAGCGCCAGACGACGTGTGCATGAACGGCTACACGACCGTATTGACTGCAGTGTACCCAGTCATTTGTGGGGANACCTACCACATCAAATTGGCCATCGGCGATGGCACGGACACCATTTTGGACTCCGTGGTAATTTTGGAGGAAGGCAGTTTTGGATCTCCGATTCCGACGACTTACGAGTCGCAAGCGGCTCCGGAATGCGATCCGGATCCCAACGACGACCAAATCATCTACTGCGCTTGGGAGGATTGTGGTCCTGCCACCATCACCATCAGCCGACCTTGTGCGGTGTCGTCGCTCTTCCCGTTCCCATTTGATTTGACGGCGGCGCCAGGTTCGGAAGCGACCCTGGATGAAGACTTGCTTGGGTTGCCGTCGTCGGCAGCCATCCCGGTGGGGGAGTACGGCATCTCCCTGACGTTTGAGGTGCCCCAAGACGACATCGACGAAGGCACCGAGACGTTGNACTTGAAAGTGACAAGCGGGACGATTGAGAGCGAGATCACGATCATCATCTACGACACGCCCCCGTTTGAGGCGACCATGCCAGAACTCGTGACGGTGCCGTGCGACCAATCGGAAGAGGTGTGCATCGAGTTGATTCAGGACCCAGCGTACTCTTATCCACCCGTGGATTATTACTGGACCATCAACGGNGTGGATTTCGGTTCAGACCAATGTGTCACGTACCAGTCTTTGACNAGTTCGTTGATGGAGGTNTACATGGAAGANGGGTGCGGNCGNGAAATCTACTTGCAGGGGTTGTTCGAAGTGCCGTACGACGCCCTGGAGCTTACCATGCCCAACGACACATTGCTGTGCAACGGAGCTGCAGCGGTCATGGAGCTCGAGATTGAGGGCGGCCAGCCGCCTTACCAGATCCAATGGGACGACTTCAACGACGAGGAGCTGGTCCACGTGGTGGATCCCGAGGAAAGCACGGAGTATGAAGTTGTGGTGGTCGACAATTGTGATTACTCAGAGTTTGCGTCCACCAAGGTGGACGTGCAGACGGTGAAAACCACCATCGTTCGGGAGAGTNTGGGCGACGACACCTACGTGTTTGACGTCTTGACGNATCCTGTGGAGCCTTTTGAAGGNGCGTATTTCTACGTNTGGGAATTTGGGGACGGCAATGTGGCTTACGAGCGCGCGCCCACCCACACCTACGACGGNCTGTCNCAGTATGAGGCCAAAGTCTACGTCACGACCAACATCGGATGTTCCGATGATGCCGTGATGGACATCTACGGAGACGTGCTGTTCTACATTCCCACGGCGTTCACCCCCGACAACGACGGGTTGAACGACGCCNTNGAAATCACGGGCCGTCAGGTGCGGTTGTTTGAGATTTGGATCTACAACCGCTGGGGCGAGGAGGTCNACCACAGCACCGACATGGACGCGGCGTGGGTGGGCGACGTGGATGGGGGCACACACTTTGCACCCAATGGGGTTTACCATTGGGTGATCAAGGCCGCCGGCTTTGACACNGACGCCCAGGAATTCCGCGGCTTNGTGCATTTGATGCGATAACACCTTANCACCTTTCTCATGACCCATTCCAANGCTGGCCGCAANCTGCGCGGCGCCTTTGTGGCAGTCACTTCCNTGTTTTTCATGTGGGGATTCATCACCGTCCTGGTGGATGCNNTGATTCCCCGNTTGAAGGANGTNTTCGAATTGACNTTTCTTCAAGCTGGACTTGTCCAATTCGCCTGGTTCGCGGCGTACGGGTTGCTCTCCATTCCGGGGGGCAATTTGATTTCGAAGATTGGATACCAAAGAGGGATCTTGGTCGGATTGGCCACGGCGGGCGCCGGATGCTTGTTGTTTTATCCCGCGGCGGCCACAAGGCTNTACCCCTTGTTTTTGCTNGCGTTGTTCGTGGTGGCNGGCGGCATCACCGTGCTTCAAGTGGCAGCGAATCCCTACATCAGCGTGCTCGGNCCTGAAGAATCCGCGTCNGCCAGACTCAACCTGTCCCAAGCGTTCAATTCCTTCGGCACGACCATTGCCCCTGTGGTGGCGGCAAGCTTCCTTCTGGGGGACCAAATCTTGAGCGGCGAGGCCATCGGCGCCTTGTCCGACACCGAACGTCAAGCGTATTTCGCTGCGGAAGCTTCAGCTGTGCAAGTGCCATTTGTGCTGCTGGCGTTGGCTTTTTTCTTGCTGGCCGGTGTGGTGGGCGTGATCAAGCTTCCCAAAATCTTGGGCAACCAAGAAGAGGGNGTCAAGACAACCTACGGTCAGGTGTTTCAAAACAGAAAGTTGCGATTCGGGGCCTTGGCCATTTTCGTGTACGTCGGGGCCGAGGTGGCCCTGGGCTCGTACATGGTGAGCTACGGTCTGTCGTTGGACATTCTGGAGGACATTCAGTCGAGCGGTGCGCTCAACGCCATGGCTGGTGTGGCTGCATTCATCAAGGGCATTGACGTCGCTGGGTTGGATGCCAAAGGGGTGTTGGGCGCGTTGTTGACGTTCTACTGGGGAGGCGCCATGTTGGGGCGATTCACCGGTTCTGGCCTGATGGGCTGGGTGTCTCCATCTCGCTTGTTGACGGTCGCCGGCCTGTGCGCAGTGGCGTTGATTGGGGTGTCCATCTTGTCTTCCGGGGTGCCCGCGTTGTTGTATTTGCTGGGGGTGGGCTTCTTCAACAGCATCATGTTTCCNACCATCTTCACGTTGGCNATTGAAGACCTNGGNGAAGGNAANCCCCAAGGCTCGGGTCTGCTCTGCACNGCCATTGTGGGTGGGGCCTTCATTCCGCCTGCGGTCGGTGCCTTGGTCGANGGAGGCAGTTTCGAGGTGGCCTTNCTCTTGCCNATGCTTTGCTACGCGTACATCGCGTGGTTCGCGGGTCGTTTGGTGCCTCAAGCAACTTGACGGGGNGANAGGCACAACGTCAAGATTCCTTAACGACGTTGTCGAGTTTTTGAACANAACGCAACTTTTTCGCCGNAAAAGGAGTTATCTAGCAGCACCCNAACGGGANAAGACCTTAANAACATGGCCAGAAGAAAAAAGTCCGCCAAGGAATTGCAGCCCAACATCAAGGTNCGCTTGGACCGTCGCACCGTGATCACTGTGCGGGACGAGAGCAAGTTGGCCTACTGGAAGGAGAAATTNCCAGGCCTCGAGATTCTGGAAGAATCTTGAGTCAATTGCCCATGAGGGCATCAAAAAAGGCGATCCAATCGGATCGCCTTTTTTGTTTGCGGTTGTCAGGGCTCAGCTTTGGACAGCCTCTTGCTTCCAGGGAGCGAGCGCCAGTTGCTCACGGCCCTTCTTGGTCAACGCGTAGCCATCCTTGTTTTGGATGAGCCCGTCGAGGTACAAGTTGGTGATGCGCTCACCAATGCGGGCTTTGCCCACGTGCAAGTCGGTGTCTTCTTCAATGCGCTTCCAAAAGTTGCGCTCCAGCACGGCCAAACGNATGTGACATTGGTTCTCAACCTTGTGCATGTGAATGATGTCGAGAATCATGTGGTCGTATTTGTCCAAGGATTTCATGGGTTCNGGCGTTTGGTTGATGAGAGATTTGAACAGCAAGAAAGGACTTTTCCTCTGGAGCTGTGGAAAATCGTGCACCCCCGTTGTTCACGGGTTTTCCACGGGTTTTCTGAGATTGTGAACAACCTGTGGATAGCTTTCNCAAGTCACTCATAATCAGAGTGATTCTGCAGGAAATACTTGAAGTACCGCGTCATGTAGTGCACGTCTCGATCGGCGTGCTTCGACGGTTTGAAAGGCGCGTGGACGTGGAAGAAGCGCCGTTTGGATTCCCACGCGCACAAGGTGATGCGTGCCCCGCACGACTTCGCCCATGCTTGGGCTTGCGCCAACTGGGTTGGACTCCCGTCGGTTTGGAAAACGACGCATTTCCCGGCAGACCACGCCTCCATGAGCACAGGCTCGTCGCATTGTNGGTCGACCCGNATGGATTCCACAGGGTACAACCAGCTGGCCCANGAGACTTGCCAAGGNTTTGGGGCNTGCATCACCACGAGGGTGCGCCAAAACGGCTTGGGAAACCTCCCGCGCACCCGCCATCCTCGCAATCCCAGTGCGCGCAGCACCAGCCACTTCATCCACCTCGGACGATGACGGGGCTGAATGGCATCCCTGGTCTTGTTAGCGGTCATGCGTTCAAGTGGTGTTCGTGGGGGGTCCACGGCCCTTTCAAGGTGGGTGCAGCGTGAAGGAACAGGTTCAGCTGGGTTTGAAACTGCGCCCGGGGCCATGGCACGGCGCCTAAGGAGGCGAGGTGTGGATTCATGATTTGGCAATCCACAGGTCCAAACCCGTTCAAGGCCAGCCAGCGCACCAATTGAATGAACGCCACTTTGCTTGCGTTGGAGTGGGTGGAAAACATGCTTTCACCAAAAAACATCCGTCCCAAGGAGACGCCATACAGGCCGCCNACCAGCTCGTCGTCGCGCCAGGCTTCCACCGAGTGCGCGACCCCGAGGTCGTGCAGCGCCACGTACGCCTCGACGATGTCGTCGGTGATCCAAGTGCCTTCGCCGTCGCGTGGGGCCTTCTGGCATTGCCTCACCACCTCCTCAAAGCAACGGTCCATGGTGACGCGGAAGGGCCTGCGGTTGAGGATGTTCCGCATGCTTTTGGTCACCTTCAAGCCCTGGGCAGGCAACACCGCACGCTCGGGTGGGGCCCACCACATGATGGGTTCGTCTTCCATGAACCACGGAAAAGTACCATGTTCGTAGGCCGCCATCAAACGCGCAGGGGAAAGATCCCCTCCAACCGCAAGCAACCCGTGATCGCCTGCGGCGGACACGGGAGGGAAGTGGAGGTCTGCGTCGAGCAGGTGAATCTTCATGCGGCAAAGAAACGGCCTTCATCCGTGCGTTCCTTTGCATCATGTCTCGGGATTTTGAACGACCGGCAGGGGCCGNCATCNCNCTCCTTCGTGGCCACCTGGCGTCCCACGGGTTGCCTGGGTGGTCGGCCCANAAATTGGCGTGTCCCCCAGGACGGCCCAAGGAGGGGATGACCGAAGACCGTGCAGCACGGCGCGCCGGGGTGGTGGCCTTGTTGTGTCCCAATGCCGAAGGCCATTGGTCCTTGGTGTTCATGCGCCGCACCCAAGATGGCTCACCCCACAGTGGGCAACTTTCCTTCCCTGGCGGGGCAGAAGAGCCTGTGGACAGCGGCGATTTGNTTCGAACGGCCTTCCGCGAGTGTGAAGAGGAGGTGGGGGTNGCCTTGAACGAGTCTCACCTGGTGGGGGCCATGACTCCGTTGTACATCCCTCCAAGCTCGTTCTGGGTGCAACCCGTGCTGGCGGTGGCGGACGAGTTGCCTCAGTTTGTCAAAGAGCCGACCGAGGTGGCCGACATTTTGGTCACGCCCTTGTCGGAGCTGCCTGCCGCANGAGAAGTCTGGCCCACAACACGCTTTGAAGGCCGACGNGGCACGTTCNTGNCGCCGGGTTGGGACGTTGGGGGGACCGTCCTNTGGGGCGCCACTGCNATGATGACGGCGGAGGTGCTGAGCCTTTGCGCTGAAGCCGGTTTTCCCCCTTCCTTTGCAACCTGAATGTTTCAGCCATGAGCAAGCACATTTTGGGGTTGACCAGCAAAGAAGACGGGGTGGTGTCCAAGGCCCTCAAGACCATCCACGACAAAGGGACCCAAGCGTCCATTCGCCCCTTGCTTGAGGCTTTTGCGGCGCGCAAGGACGACGCCTTGCGTGAAGAAATGCTGGGCATGCTGTCCTCCATGAAGCTGTCGGCGGCGGAAGACATTTTCTTGGAGGCCCTCAGCGACCCCAAGCTGGCGCATGTGGCTGGCGACATTCTTCAATGCCTGTGGAGCTGCGGATTCATGTGCGACGGCCGACTGGCGTTGGTGGTGGAAGTGGCCTGTCAAGGAGATTTCAAGCAAGCCATGGAAGGTGCCACGCTGTTGGAGCAAGTGGAAACCGTGCAGGACGAGAAAGACCTGCTCGAGGCTCAGGTGATCGTGGGCGAAGCCATGGGAGACGCCTCCAAGAAGGGCATTGCCCCGTTTTTGGAAGGCATGAAGGCCCACTTGGCCATGCTTCAAGACACGTTGATGTGAGGTTCAGCGGCGCACGCTTGCGTCGCTTGCAACCCGACGCTTTTCGATGCGTTCCAATGGGCCTGGGCACGTGCCCAAATGACAACTTTTGCAGGCGTCCACGACGCGGTTGAACGCTTCTGCGCTCGGCGACGCGTTGAATTGGGCGATGGCCTGACGGTACAGGGGAGCGTGGTCCTCAAAGTGGCGGTTGACCATGGAGCCGTCTGTGGGATGACGGTCGAGCAGGCTGTGCACGTCCAGAGATTGGTTCTCCCATGAAAACCCAGTTTCATCCATGTTCTTGAGGATGCGTGCCAATTGATCGTCCATGGCGACCATGGTGCCTGCCAATTCGGACAAGCCGTTGGGCTGACTTGGGGCCAACCGAGGTTGCGGGGAAGACGGTGCAGGGTCGGAGGCGCATCCAAACGCCAGGATCAGGCCCGCGCAGCAGGCAACCGTCAACAGGGCCTTCATCTCAGCCTTCGATCATGACGCCGGTCGCGGTGAACGCCAGGCGCAATTCCGGTTCTGTGATGGCGTTGATTTCTGCTTGGCTCTTGCCCGCATCTTCGGCGTAGTGCTTCAACATGGGCACAGTCAGGGTGTCGTAAAACGCTTCGCCCTGGACGACCGTGCGTTTGCCTTCAGCGCCCTCGGTCGGCACAAAGAAGCTGTAATCCAGGAACCGGACGAACACCGTGTCGCTGCCCGAGGCCACGTCCATCCAGCATCCTTTTTTGGCGCACGTGGCGGTCACCTCGCCCTCGAACGTCAGCGTCGCACGTCCATTTTCT
Source organism: Crocinitomicaceae bacterium (assembly GCA_002729115.1). Classification (GTDB taxonomy): domain Bacteria; phylum Bacteroidota; class Bacteroidia; order Flavobacteriales_D; family Sanyastnellaceae; genus UBA11663. The sequence goes on from PBWG01000011.1 coordinate 21,236, forward strand.
GCGAGGGCTTCTCGGACATCTTGGGCCTGGAGGGCTCCATCGGTCTCGATGACCGACCCGTAAAACGTTTGAGGCACGCCAGCCACGTCGGTTTGTCCTGCAGGTGGAGGGGGTGCACAACCAGCGGCCAGGGAAGCGAGGACAAGGACGGCGATGGAGCGAAGAGAAATCATGGTTGGTGGGTCAGTTGAGTTGTGAAATCAGTGGGTGCGGGTCATTTGCGCTTGGGTCAGCAGCAGGAAGTCGGCCCGGTTCAAGGCCGTGCTGTCTGGGGTCCACACGTCGACCTGGGTGTCGCCGTGAATGGTGAGGACGTTCAAGTCGGGCTGGGCCTCGCGGAGGTACCACACAATGCCTTCCCAATCCTGGCTGTGGTACGACCCGTTGACGTGCACGAAGGGTTGGCCTTCTGTGCGGGTTTGCAAAATCCAGTGGGCCATGGTGGCGTCTTTGATGGCCTGCGCCATGGGCAGGGTTTCCCCGCCGTGCCCTCCGGCCATGGCCAACATGGCGTCGTAACCAGGCAGCGTGGGGTCGTACGCCACAGGCAACGAGGGCAGGTAGGCTTGGGCGTCCGGGGTCAAGTCTTCCAGGCCGTCGAGGCCGTGCTTGTAGACCCACGAGGCATACCGGCGCGGCACGTTGGTGGCGGTCATGGTCAGACCATGTTCTTTCGCCAAGTCCAACAAAGGCTGGTAGTCGGTGGCGTGGTTGGGCCAAAGGTTGGCCGCCGCCTCGAGCTTGTCCAGGTTGACGACGCCTACGAGGTATTCATTCACCACGAGCTGGTCGTCCGCTTCCAACATCTCGGCCCCCAAGCTGGGGTGTGCTCCTTGTGCCAACAAGCTGCGTACGAGTTCCTGCTGCAACCAGTGCATGACGGCGTCGTCGTGCAATTCTCCAAAGCACACCACGTCGGCCTCCAAGACTTCCGCCACCAAATCGGCCCACGTGGACGGTGTGCCGTCTCCATGGTACAGGGCGTAGGCGGCCGGGTTGTCCCGCATGGACTTGGTCTGGGCTTTGGTCTGGGACCATCCCACGCCAACGGACAGGATGGAAAGAAGGAGAAAGAGGGCGGGGTGTTTCATGGTCGATTCTGTCAAGTTTGCATGACCCCGGGTCGGAATGCGGCATCGATGGGCGCCTCGTTTGCAGCTTCGATGCCCATGGAAATCCAAGACCGGGTGTGGTTGGGGTCGATGATGGCGTCCACCCACAGCCGCGCTGCGGCGTACACGGGCTCGGTTTGCTCGTCGTACCGTCGGGTGATGGTGTCAAGAAGGGCCTGCTCCTCGGCTTCGGAAGGGGCCTTTCCTTGTTTCTTCAAAGAGGCCTTTTCAATCTGCAGGAGCACCTTGGCCGCTTGGGTGCCGCCCATCACCGCCAAACGTGCGGTGGGCCATGCCACGATGAGCCTTGGGTCGTACGCCTTGCCGCACATGGCGTAATTCCCGGCACCGTAGCTGTTGCCCACCACGACGGTGAACTTCGGGACCACGCTGTTGGCGACCGCGTTGACCATTTTGGCGCCGTCCTTGATGATGCCGCCATGTTCCGATTTGGACCCGACCATGAATCCGGTGACGTCTTGCAAGAACACCAGCGGCACGTTGCGCTGGTTGCAGGTCATGATGAAACGGGCGGCTTTGTCTGCGCTGTCGGAGTAAATCACCCCGCCAAACTGAAGGCCGTCCTTCTTGCTTTTCACCACCGTGCGTTGGTTGGCCACGATGCCCACGCTCCAGCCGTCGATCCGCGCATACCCACACACCAAGGTTTTGCCGTACCCGGATTTGTACTCGGTGAAACTGTCTTGGTCCACGAGCGCGTCGAGAAGATCGCGTGTGTCGTAAGGCTCCGTTCTGGCGTCGGGCACGACCCCACAAATGGACGGGGAACCCGGCGACACAGCAGCGTCTCGCTGGAACCCGGCCTTGGGTCCCAAGTCGCCCCAGTGCGAGGCGAGCTTGCGGATGTGTGCCAGCGCCTCCTCTTCGTTGGCGCACCTGTAGTCGGTCACGCCCGAGATTTCGTCGTGGGTTTGGGCCCCGCCGAGGGTTTCGTTGTCGATGTCTTCGCCAATGGCGGCCTTCACGAGGTAGCTCCCCGCCAGGAAAATGGAGCCCGTCCCTTCCACGATGATGCTTTCGTCGCTCATGATGGGGAGGTAGGCTCCCCCTGCGACGCAACTTCCCATCACGGCGGCAATTTGAGGGATGCCGGCAGATGAGAGTTTGGCGTTGTTCCTGAACATCCTCCCGAAGTGCTCTTTGTCCGGGAAAATCTCGTCTTGCATGGGCAAGTACACCCCGGCGCTGTCCACCAAGTAGATGATTGGCAAGCGGTTCTCCAGGGCAATTTCCTGGGTGCGGAGGTTCTTTTTTCCTGTGATGGGAAACCACGCGCCGGCCTTGACTGTGGCGTCGTTCGCCACGGCCAGACACAGTTTGCCGTGAATTCGCCCGAGCTCGACCACCACACCACCTGAGGGGCATCCGCCTTCTTCCTCGTACATGTCATGGCCCGCCAGCGCGCCAATCTCAAGGCGTTCGCACCCCGGGTCAAACAACTTGTTGATCCGCTCACGGGCGGTCCATTTGCCCTTGGCGTGCTCTTTGTCGATGCGGGCTTGCCCGCCGCCTTGGCGAATACGGGCCAGCAACCGCTCCAAGTCCGCCACACGCATGCGCATTCGGTCTTCGTTGAGGTTCCGCGCCAAGTCGTTTTCGGATGCCATGACTCGAAGGTACTTCAAGGCTCCTACCTTTGGTCTTGTGAGAAGGCAAACCTTGATGGCCCTGACATGGGGCACTGTCCTGTTCTGCGTGGGGCTCTTGGGGTGCCAAACCTCGGCCTCCACAACGCCCCGCAGCGCTTGGCCCACCCTCGACGCCCCACAACACGCCGAAGGCCACTCGTGGCATGTGAATGGCGCAGGACAAGTGACCTTGGTGTTGTCCAACCCACGCTCTGACGAGGCTCTGTGTGCTGTGGTTAAAGGGCCTTGGAGAGGAGGAGGCCTGGACATGCCTTGCGTGGAGTTGGCCCCTGAGTCGGACGTGGTCACCTCCAGCACCACCCATGCCCATTTGCTCCATGCTGGCGTGGGCCTGGACCGCTGGGTCGGGTGCAATTCCCTGAATTACCTCGCCGATGGTCCTGTGCTTGGCCACGCCAAGGAACAGGGGGTGGTGGATGTCGCTGGAGACGGGGGGTGGAACGTGGAGCGCATGGAGGTGCTTTCCCCTGGATTGGTGTTGGGCAGTCCAGCTTACGATTTGTCCACCCGCGGCTGGCCGATGGTTCCCATCACGGAGTACCTGGAGGCCCATCCGTTGGGAAGGGCGGAGTGGATGGTTCCGCTCGCCTGGATGATGGGGGATTCCTCGGCCGGGGCGCAGGCATTCGCTGGCGTCCGCGACCGGTACGAAGCCCTAGTGGGGCAGCGGATGGAGGCAGGGAAGGCGCCCAGAGTCCTCATGGGCAGCGTGGCCGACGGGGTGTGGCATGCCCCAGGCCAAAACACCTTCGTCGCCCGTTGGGTCGAAGACGCGGGTGGACAATATGCCCTGACGGCAGAGGACCATGACAGCAACGTGGCGCTCGGGTTGGAGCAAGTCTTGGAACACGCCGCCCAATGCGACCTTTGGATGATGTTGGTCCACGACCCCGACTCGTTCACCGTGTCGGACTTGTTGGCCCAAGACCCCAAGCACCAGGCACTGCTCGAAGCGACCGACGAAGTGTGGGTGTGCAACACCGCCAAGCACGACTACTTCGGGGC
>PBWG01000012.1 GCA_002729115.1 Crocinitomicaceae bacterium
AGCATCGCCGCCGCGTTGAATGAGGCTGACAAGGCACGCTCAGAAATGAGTGCCTTGCAGGCCGATAATGAGCGTCTGCTTCAGGAAGCGCGCGCCGAGCGTGACAGTATGATGCGCGAAGCCCGTGAAATGGCNGACAAGCTCGTCGTCGACGCAAAGGGAAAAGCCAAGGAGGAGGCGGCGCGCGAAGCGGAATTAGCCCGCGAAGCCATCGCCACTGAACGAAAGGCTGCCGTGGCTGAATTGAAAGCAGAAGTTGCGAAGTTGTCCGTCAGCATTGCGGAGCAATTGATTCGTGCAGAGTTGGCCGACGCCGGCAAGCAGGAAGCGCTCGTGAGCAAGTTGATGGACGAAAGCCCCCTGAAGTAAAGTCATGGCCACAGCAANGGTTGCAGCACGNTACGCCAAGGCATTGTTGTCGCTCGCACAAGAGCGCAATGAGCTTGACGTCGTGGGAGCTGACTTGGAGCGACTCCAGGTGTTGCTCTCCGAGTCAAGGGACTTGGTTCTCATGCTCCAAAGCCCCGTTGTCAAGTCGGACAAAAAACAGGCTGTGCTGGACGCGGTGCTCGGCGGCAAGCTGGGCGAGTTGACCGCGGGTTACCTCAAGATTCTTGTGGCCAAAGGCCGTGAAGGACTTGTGGTGGACATGGTCGCAGAAGGCCANCGGCAGCTGCGTGTGCTTCGCAACATCCAGGAAGTGTCTGTCACCACGGCCGTGCCGCTGACAGACGACCTTCGCTCACGCATTTTGGCCCAGGTGGCCCAGGTGCACAAAGGCGAAGTGGAAATGAAAGAATTGGTGGATCCTGACATCCTCGGTGGCTATGTGCTGCAGTTGGGTGATCAGATGATCGACGCCTCGGTGAAGCGCCAGATCAAGGCGCTTGGTCGGGAACTTACTGAACACGACTACGAGCCCGAGTTATAAGCGGGCCAAAACGACAAAGCGATGGCTGATATCAACCCAGCAGAAGTTTCTTCCATTCTCCGCGAGCAGCTCGCGGGAGCCACAAGTGCAGCGCAACTTGAAGAAGTTGGCACCGTCCTCCAGGTGGGNGACGGGATTGCCCGCATTTACGGTTTGACCAGTGTGGAATCGGGTGAATTGATCGAATTCGAGAACGGTGTCCGTGGCATCGTGTTGAACCTCGAAGAAGACAACGTGGGCGCCGTGTTGCTCGAGCCTTCAGGAGATCTGAAGGAAGGCAGCACCGTGAAGCGCACAGGAACCATCGCAAGCGTCAAGGTGGGGGAAGGCATGTTGGGCCGNGTGGTCAACATGTTGGGTGAACCCATTGACGGAAAAGGACCCATCCAGGGCGAGACCTTCGACATGCCGATCGAGCGCAAGGCTCCCGGTGTGATCTACCGTCAGCCTGTCAATGAGCCGTTGCAAACAGGCATCAAGTCCATCGACGCGATGATTCCCATCGGTCGTGGCCAGCGAGAGTTGATCATTGGCGACCGCCAGACTGGAAAGACCACCGTGGCGATCGACACCATCATCAACCAGAAGGAATTCTACGACGCAGGCGAGCCTGTGTTCTGCATCTACGTCGCTGTGGGCCAAAAGGGCTCCACCGTGGCNGGCATCGTGAAGACCTTGGAAGAAGCGGGCGCCATGGCTTACACCGTGGTGGTGGCGGCGACGGCGTCTGACCCTGCTCCGCTCCAGTTTTACGCACCATTCACTGGCGCTGCGGTTGGCGAGTACTTCCGCGACACAGGCCGTCCGGCGCTCGTCGTGTACGACGACCTGTCCAAGCAAGCTGTGGCGTACCGCGAGGTGTCCCTTTTGCTTCGCCGTCCTCCTGGACGTGAGGCCTACCCTGGCGACGTGTTCTACTTGCACTCACGCTTGTTGGAGCGCGCGGCGAAGGTCATCGCCGAGGACAGCATCGCTGCCCAAATGAACGACCTCCCAGAGAGCCTCAAGAGCAAGGTGAAGGGTGGCGGTTCTTTGACGGCACTTCCCATCATTGAAACCCAGGCGGGAGATGTGTCAGCGTACATCCCAACCAACGTGATCTCGATCACGGACGGCCAAATCTTCCTCGAGAGCAACCTGTTCTTGTCGGGTGTGCGTCCTGCGATCAACGTGGGCATCTCGGTGAGCCGCGTGGGTGGTTCAGCCCAGATCAAGTCCATGAAGAAGGTGGCCGGCACGTTGAAGCTCGACCAAGCGCAATTCCGTGAGCTGGAGGCCTTTGCCAAGTTTGGCTCGGACCTGGACGACGCAACCAAGGCCGTCCTCGGAAAAGGGGAGCGCAATGTGGAGATCTTGAAGCAAGACCAAAACTCTCCGCTTCCCGTGGAAGAGCAAATTGCCATCATCTACTGTGGCACCAAGAACCTATTGAAGGCGGTGCCTGTGGACAAGGTGCGTGAGTTNGANGGAGANTTCCTCGCNTACATGCGCAGCAAGCACGCCGACACATTGGCATCTCTGAAGGCGGGCAAATACACCGACGCAGAGACCAGCGTGATTGAAGCGGCNGCCGCTGAAATGACCGCCCGTTACGCCTGATTGAAACGCCATGGCTGGAGGACTACAAGAAGTACGTGAACGNATCACCTCGGTGCAGAACACCATGCAGATCACNTCTGCGATGAAAATGGTGTCTGCNGCCAAGTTGCGCCGTGCCCAAGACGCCATCACCCAGATGCGTCCCTACGCAGTCAAGCTTCAAGCCATGTTGTCCAACGTCAGCTCCAGCTTGGAGCAGGGCGANGGCCAGTACTCTGAGCAACGCGACGTCAAGCGCGTTTTGGTGGTGGCCATCACCTCCAACCGCGGGTTGTGCGGGGCGTTCAACAACAACATTGTCAAGGAAGCCACCAANGTCGTCAAGGAGGCCTCCGAAGCNGGCCGCACTNTGGAAGTGCTTCCCCTNGGCAAGAANGCCTTGGACGCGGCGAACCGCCTCGAATGGACNCTGGCCGAAGGNTACGGAGACGNGTCCACCACGTTGTTCGACAACCTGGATTTTGCCAACGCNAGCGACATCGCCAACAAGGTGATGGAGGCCTACGTGGCAGGCAAGCACGACGAGGTTGTGTTGGTGTACAACCAATTNAAGAACGCGGCGGTCCAAATCACCACCCGCGAGGGCTTNTTGCCCATGACNGCNGANNCNGGNGANGAGGGCCAGGANTTNGGNGTGGANTACATCTTCGANCCCAACAAGGAAGAAATCGTGGAGCGGATGTTGCCCAANGCNTTGCGTGTGCAGCTTTACAANGCGCTNCTGGACAGCCACGCGGCNGANCACGGTGCGCGCATGACGGCCATGCACCAGGCGACGGACAACGGCGGCGAGNTGTTGCGCGATTTGCGCATCACCTACAACAAAGCGCGTCANGCGTCCATCACCACNGAGATCTTGGAGATCGTGGCGGGCTCTGAGGCCCTGGACGGCTGATCTCGCNAGAAGNCNCCCTTTCCATTCTTGGCACGCTTGTGGTTAGTTTCGAACCATGGGCCTGAGGTTGCGCATTTTTCTTGGCATGATGACGCTGGTTGTCTGTGCGCTGTTGGCCACAGGCTACGTGGCGTATCGGTTTGGCGCGGACGCGGAACAGGCCTACAACGACCAGCGCTTGNTNAGGAAGGAGGCGGCGTTGCAACGGAGTTTGAGCTACATGNTGGAGCGCATGGGGGGAGAGGTCAGCCAGGACAGCTTGGCCCTTGTGTTCACAGACCGAATCTGTGAGCTGGCCGACGTGCACAGCTTGAAGTTTTCCCTCTACAACCAGGACGGAAGACTCGTCACCACGTCAGACCCCTCCGACGGTTCGGTGTCGCAAGTTGCGTTGCTGTTGCCGGAGGAAGTGTTGGCACAGGCGCGTGACAACCGAAAGAGAACGGTCCTGCCTGACCGCGCCACCGGGACGGAAGTGGTGTGGCCTTTGTCGACGGACCAGGGTGAGCTGTTGGCCTTGGGTCACGTGCATTACGACCCGCGCATGACGGCCGAGGCAGATTGGCGGGTGTTTTTGGGCCGTTTGGCGCCCGTGTATTTGATGTTGTTCCTGCTCGTGGGGCTTTTGGCCTTTTCGTTGTCGAACTCGATTGTGCGGCCTCTGAGGGGCCTTGCGGAGGACATGGCGTCCAACCCGCTGGGGCGTCGTCAGGGCGTTGTGCTGGAATCGAGGTGGAAAGACGAGGTCGGCACCCTGGTTCAGTCTTACAACACCTTGCTCCAACAACTTCAGGAGAGCATGGAGTCCAGGGCGCTCCTGGAGCGCGAAGGTGCGTGGCGCGAAATGGCCCAGCAGGTGGCCCACGAGATCAAAAACCCCCTAACCCCCATGCGTCTGGGCGCACAGCACCTGGAACGCGCTTGGGCGGACGGCGCGGAGGATTTTGCCGAGCGACTCAAGCGGTACACCAACACAACCGTTCAGCAGATCGACGCCTTGAGTCACATCGCAGAGGGCTTTGCCTTGTTGGCCACTGACGGTGCGGTCGAGCCGCAGCAAGTGGAATTGGGGGCCCTGCTGGAAGATGTGACGGATTTGCACGCCGAGCACCATGTGACGTGCGCGCGGCCCGAGGGGGCCGAAGTGTGGGTGTGGGCGGACAAGACGCGCCTGGTCAGGGCATTCAACAACCTCATCCAAAACGCCCTTGAATCGAAGTCCGACGGCGTTGTGGAGGTGGCCGTCGCCTTGCGGGTTCAGGGCGACAGGGCGTCTGTGACCGTGTCCGACAACGGAGACGGCATTGATGCGGAACGCATGACGCGAATTTTCGAGCCGAAATTCACCACCAAGACGCACGGCCTGGGCNTGGGNTTGGCCATGGTGCGCGCCATTGTGCAAGGCGCCAAGGGTGAAGTGACGGTGCAGTCTGCGAAGGGGAAAGGAACGGAATTCGAGGTTCGGCTGCCCTGTGTCACACCAAGGGGTGAAGCACAGGTCGGCTGATCGCCGCGTCGTTGTCCATGGGCGCCACTTGAAGGTTCAGCAGGTACAGGCCGTCTGGCGCGCTGTCAGGCACGTGAATGAGCTCGGTGATGGTGCACCCGTGCCTTGGGTGGTCGGGAACGCGCCAAAACGCATGGTGGGCTTCCAGCCGTCCTCCGTCGACTTCCTTGTCCACAGAGGGAAGGTCGACGAGGAGATGTTTGACGTTGGATTGGACCAATCGATTCATGAACGCAGCCGAGAAATACGGGGGGTTGGTGTTGGACCAAGCCCGGGTGCGTTTGTCGTTTCCATTGGGCATGGTCCGGATGGCCACCGCTTCGCCCAAGGGCACGCTGACGTTGTCGAGCAGGACCTCGTCGAGAACTCGGTCGCCCCCGATCTCTTGCGGCGTCAAGGTCACCAAAGAACAGGGCATCAGCGAGGGGATGTTTCGGAAGCACGCGTCCACGCTGTGGATGTCGTGGGTGATGTGGCCAAGGCATTCGGTGTGCGTGCCGTGGCCGTGGGGGTTGAAGGTGATGTTTCTGAAGTTCACCGAGCCTCCTTCGGCGACTGCGCCCACAAACTCTTCTCCGCGCACCGGGACCATCTTTGGGTCGTCCACGTACCAGGCTGAGGGGTTGTCTTTGCCGTTGCCGGCGAGCACNAAACTGAGGTCGATCGCTTGGCTGAGGTCTGCTNGANGGGCCTCNCCGTTCCATGTGAACTGACANATCATGGTCCCCAAGAAACGAAGAAAGGCGCCCCGAGGGACGCCTTTCCGCAAAGTCAGTGTGTCGATGTCTTACTCGAACAAGAAGCCGATCCGGAGTTGGCCGGTGCTGTAGTTGCCGAGGAAGTTGGTGCCGTTGTAGTACGCGTTGCGCGCGAAGTCGTTCACGGTGTCGAAGTTCTCGGGAGACTGCTCGTCCCAAGTGTGCCACAAGGCGTCCACTGCGGTGACCACACCGGCATTCTCGAGCGAAGTCCATGGCTCNCCGTTGATCACGTAGTTGACCTCTTGGTTGGTGCTCCACTGGTAACCGCTTTCGGTGGCTGTGTTTTGCACGAACTGCGAGGTGTTCTCGTCGCCTTGGCCGCCGTCGAAGTACATGTTGAAGGCGTCGTTGTTGGACGTGCTGATGGTGGAGCTGATGCCAGAAGTTTGTGAGAAACGGAGGCCAGCTTCAAACCCGACGTAAATCGCGTCGTTGAAGTAGTAGTCCGCACCGAACAAAAGGTCCACGTTGATGGTGGAGGCAGTCACGACGTTGGAGTAGTTCCACACGTCCCACTGGGCGGGGTCTGGCTCGTCTTCCCAGAAAGCTTGGTCCACAGTTTCGCCGTTGATGGCGACCGCGCTGAAGTGGTCGCGCTGCAATGTGAACGAAGACGTGCCGTAGCTCGCGCCAAACGCGAAGTAAGGAGACAGGTTGTCGGTTCCTTTAAAGTGCATCTCGTAGCCTAAGCCCAACTCAAAGGAAGAGTGGATGTTGGAGAGGTACAAGTCGGGGTGAGTCTCGTTGGCAGCGCCAGTCTGACCCAAGGAGTTTTCAGGCACCACGAGGTACTTGTTGTTGGTGTTGTTCAAGCCCAAAGTCACGCGCAATGCGCGGTCATCGTCCATGAAGTATCTGTACTTCAAGGTGGATGCGTTGATGGGGTTTCCACCGAAGGGGGCGAACGCCACTTCAATGTTGTGCTCTCCGCCGAGTTGCTTTTGCGCTTGGGCAGAGGTGAAGGCCGCAGAAACCAGGGCCAAGGTGAACATCAGTTTTTTCATGACTGAGATTTAGGTTTCAATTGATTCAGTGGTGCAAGAAAGCACACAACGGAGTTTGCACCAAGGCCTGAGCTTGTCAACATCCACAAACGAGATTGTTGATAACCTCACTCNACCGTGACGCTTTTGGCCAAATTCCGNGGTTGGTCCACGTTGCACCCCCTCAACAACGCGATGTGGTAACTCAAAAGTTGCATCGGGATGGAGGTCAGCAAGGGCGCAAGCGCTTCATNNGCCCTCGGCACTTCGATGGTGTGNTCNGCCAGGGACTTGACNTGGGTGTCGCCTTCNGTGACGATGGCCAGGATTTNGCCCCCNCGGGCTTTCACCTCCTGGATGTTGCTCACCACTTTCTCGTACACCTCGTCTTGGGTGGCGATGAAAATGACGGGCATGTCTTCGTCGATCAACGCGATGGGCCCGTGCTTCATCTCTGCCGCAGGGTAGCCCTCNGCGTGGATGTAGCTGATTTCTTTCAGCTTGAGCGCGCCTTCCAACGCGACGGGGAATTGGTAGCCGCGTCCGAGGTAGAGCGCGTTGTTTGCACCGGCAAACAGCTTGGCAATTTCTTCGATCGCTGGAGCAGACTCTAGACACCGCTTCACCAAGTCCGGGATGTTGTCCAACCCTGACACGAGGCGCATGAAGGTGGCGTCGTCCACACGGCCCAAACGACGACCCACGTGGAGGGCCATGGCGGTCAGTACGGCAACTTGTGCGGTGAAAGCTTTGGTGCTCGCCACGCCGATTTCAGGCCCGGCGTGTGTGTACGCCCCAGCGTCGGTTTCGCGCGCAATGCTGGACCCGACCACGTTGCACACCCCAAAGATGTGGGCACCCGCCTCCTTGGCGGAACGGATGGCCGCCAAGGTGTCCGCAGTTTCCCCACTTTGCGAGATGGCCAACACCACGTCGGTGTCGCGGATGATTGGATTTCTGTACCGGAATTCAGAAGCGTACTCCACTTCGACAGGGATGCGCGCCAGACTCTCGAACAGGTATTCAGCCACCAAGCCGGCGTGCCAGCTTGTTCCACACCCCAAAATGAGGATGCGCTGCGCGTTTTCCCATTGCGCCCAGTTGTTGTCGATGCCGGACATGTTGGTCGCGCCCTGTTGGAGGTTGACCCGTCCGCGGATGGAGTCTCGAATGGACCTGGGTTGCTCGTAAATCTCCTTGAGCATGAAGTGGTCGTATCCCCCCTTTTCCAAGGAAGCGATTTCCAATTCAATGGCCTTGATCTCCGGGGTGATTTCTGCGTCACTGATGGTGCGGATGGACAATTTGCCGTCCCGGGTCATCGTGGCGACTTCCTCGTCCTCCAGGTAGACCACGTTTTTGGTGTGGGCCACAATGGGCGTGGCGTCCGACCCTACAAAGAAATCGTTGTTGCCCCCCACGCCGATCACGAGCGGACTGGCCTTGCGGGCAGCCACCAGGCGGTCTGGGTGGGACTCGTCCAGCACCACAATGGCGTAAGCGCCGACCACTTCTTTCAGCGCGACGCGCACGGCGTTGGGCAG
>PBWG01000013.1 GCA_002729115.1 Crocinitomicaceae bacterium
GCCATGGCGGCCGCCAACGTCTTGGCCTCTTGGCGCTTGGTCACATCCACAGAACGTCCCTGCCGCTCCACGTCTTTGAGCCGAGCGGTGATGGGCATGATGACGTCGTACAGCTCGGCCACTTCCACCGATTGGGGCGATCCGTCGATGTCTGCCCCGACCAGGTAATTGCCCCGGGGTGTGACCGAGGCGCGCACGTGCACATGCTCTGTGCTGTCCGTGATGAGCACCAAGGGGTTGGTGCGGCTGACGACAAGCTGGTGGTGCCCCAACGAAAGAGACTTCTCTGGCGTCAACGTGAAGTTGCCGGCCGAGTCAAGTGTGGCTTCTGCGACGTTGACCAGGTTGCCTCGGCTGAAGCTGCGCAGCACCACGGAACTGCCGGGCTTGGCCCCTTGGATCTCGCCTGTGATGGTTCCAGAGGGTCCTGAGGCGGACGGCGAATTGCAACCAATCCAAGCGCTGGCCGCGGCCCAACAAGTGGCCGCGAACATGAAACGAGAAAGAGCGTGGGTCATGTCACGAAGGTAAGGTGCGGACCCAGGAATTGAGGAACGCGTCCACGGTGTCTTCGTTGTCCCAGTGCACTTCCAGGGGGAGGATCCAAATGCGCCAAGCGGCCAGCTGTGGAAGCCACGGATCGAGCCTGGCCGCATCTTTGGCGGTGGTCACCAAATCTCGCACGCCGTGCGCCAGGCCGTATGCGTTCCAGGCCTCAATATCTTGGGCATGAAAGGGATGGTGGTCGGGATAGTGGGCGCAAGCCGCGAGTTCGACCTGGAGTTGGACGGCGGACTCCACAACGCGTTGGGGTTGGGCTGTGCCGGTGACCAGTAAAACGGGGTGTTCGAGGGACCCGTCCCCAGATGCTGGATGAATGCAAGTCGGGGGGTGGGCCGACGTGTGGCTTTGGGCTTGGGTCCCTTGGACGTTTCCTTGGGTGGCCACGGTGAGGTCGGCCTGAGACGCACGCGACGGCAAATCCCGCCAAGGCCCAGCAGGCAAGGCGGAGGCCCAGGAAGCGTTTGGCCGCGACTGCAAGCAGACCAGGCGGTCCGGCACCAAGGCGCGGTGCTGCATGCCGTCGTCGAGCACCACGGCCTTGAGTTCTGGTCGGGTTTGGGCCATGGCGCGAAGGGCCTCGAGCCGGTTGGCTCCGACCGCGACCGGCATGGGATGCAGCGCGCGGGCCATCATCCAAGGCTCGTCTCCGACGTGTTGCCAGGTGCATCCCTCGTCCACCCACTGGAACCTGTTGGAGGAGCGTCCATGTCCACGAGAAAGGATGGCGACGGTGCCGGTCCCGAGTCGGGATTCGAGGCGCTTGGCCAAATCCATGGCGTGCGGCGTCTTCCCCGTGCCGCCCAGCTCGAGGTTGCCCACGACCAACGTCGGCAGGGCGCCGCGTTCGCTGTGCAGGAAGCCCCAGTCGTAGGCCTTGTGNCGNAGCCAAAGCGCGGCNGCNTANAGCGCCGCCAANGGGANGAACCAAGGACCCAGCCATGCGTGTCCTTGGCGCGCTTGACGCGANGAGAACGCGTTCGACACGGCCCCGGGGAACTGCGCTGGAAAGTGTACCTTCGGCTGCATGGACAAGGCCTTGAAGGTACGCGACATCGCCGGTTGGCTGGAAACGTGGGCNCCCCGACAGTTCGCAGAATCGTACGACAACGTCGGGCTCTTGGTGGGCCACGCTGAGGCGGAGGTGACGCAGGTGCTGGTCAGTTTGGACTGCACAGAAGAGGTGGTGANCGAAGCCGAGCGCACGGGTTGCCAAATGATCGTGAGCCACCANCCCGTCATTTTTGGNGGCCTGAAACGGTTGAACGGCAGCAACGACGTCGAGCGCACGGTNATGCGGGCCGTCCGGTCGGGCATCGCCTTGTACGCCATCCACACCAACCTCGACAACGTGTTGACCGGCGTGAACCGGAAGTTGGCAGAGTCTCTGGGGTGTCTCTCAGATTCCTTGCGAATCCTTCGTCCCAAAGGGGAAGGCCTTGAGAAGTGGTCTGTATTTGTGCCGGAAGCCCAGGCGGATGCTGTGCGGCGCGCGATGGCCGAGGCCGGCGCAGGGCACCTCGGGAACTACGACGAATGCAGCTTTCAGGCTTCGGGCGTCGGCACGTTCCGGGCCTTGGACGGCGCCGATCCGCACGTGGGGGAGTTGGGGGAATTGCACCGCGAGCCTGAATTCAAGCTCGAGATGGTTGTGCCTTCTGCATTGGCCCGCGCCGTGGAATCGGCCATGGCCGCGGCCCATCCATACGAGGAAGTCGCCTTCGACCGGGTGAGTTTGGTGCAGACCAGGACGGACGTGGGGTCTGGCATGGTGGGGGAATTGGCCGAGGCCATGCCGTGGGAGGCGTTCGCGGACCATGTGAAGGCCGTCTTGGGTTGCGGCGCCGTGAAGCACACGGCACCGGTTCAAAAGGAGGTGAAGCGCATCGCGGTGTGTGGCGGGTCGGGGGCGTTTTTGATCTCGGACGCAAAGCGCGCCAAGGCAGATGTTTACGTGACCTCCGACCTGAAGTACCACGAATATTTCCAAGCCGAGGGGCAAGTCCAAATCCTGGACGTGGGGCACTTCGAAAGCGAATGGCAAACCAGCGCCCTGATTGCCAACAAAATCAACGAGAAATTCCCTAATTTTGCAGTCCGTTTGTCTGAAATCCAGACGAACCCTGTTGCTTTTCGCTGAAACCAAGATTGACTTCGACCCGCATGGCCAAGAAGAAAACAAGCACTGCTGAGGACAAGCTTCGCGCCCTCTACGACCTTCAGATCATCGACTCCCGCATCGACCGCCTTCGTGTGGTACGCGGCGAACTTCCCCTGGAAGTGCGTGACCTCGAAGACGAGTTGGAAGGCCTGCGTGCCCGCCTCGAGCGCATGGAGGACGACAACGACCAGGTGAACCAACGCATTTTGGCCTACCAGATGCAAATCAAGGACAGCCAGGCGTTGATCGAGAAGTACACCGAGCAGCAGAACAACGTGCGGAACAACCGCGAATTCGAGTCGCTCGCCAAGGAAATCGAGTACCAGACCCTGGAGATTGAGCTTTGCGAGAAGCGCATTCGGGAGTGCCAAGCCCAAACCGAGCAAAAGGCAGAAGGCCTCGAAGGCACCCGCGAGCGTTTCAACCAGCGCCAAGCCGACCTCGACGCCAAGAAGGCAGAGTTGGAAGCCATCATCGCCGAGACCCAAGCCGAGGAGGAGCTCCTCCAAACGCACAGCGACAAAATGGCCAAAGGCATCGACGACCGCCTCGTGAACTCGTACCGCCGCATCCGTGGCGCCGCGAAGAACGGATTGGCCGTGGTGCCCATCGAGCGTCAAGCCAGCGCGGGCACCTTCATCAAGATTCCACCCCAGCGCCAAATCGACATTGCCCAGCGCAAGCGCATCATCGTCGACGAGCACAGCGGCCGCATCCTTGTGGACAAGGAACTCGCGGAGGAGGAATTGACGCGCATGAACACCCTTCTCGACAAGGCCATCGCCAAGTTGAAGAAGTGAGGAATGGCGACAGCCTGACCTGAGAAAAAGCCCACTTCGGTGGGCTTTTTTCTTGCGCGAAGGGTTGGCAAGTACAGGCTCAGAGGCGCAGCCCAGCCCCGAACATCAAGGCGGCAGAAGTGCGGTCGAGCGTGCCACGGCTTTCGGGATGGAAGGCCCCCATGAACAGGTAGTCTTCCTTGTGCCAGGTGCGGCGCCATGCCACGCTGAAGTGCACGTCGCCGATCCGGTATTCGGCGCCGAAGCTCGCATGGTGACGGCTGCCGTCGGTGGCCACGCCGTTGGGGTTGAACGGGGAATTCCCGGTGCCGCCACCCATCCGGATGCGGTATTCTTTCAAGGGACCCAAACGAAGTTCCAAGCCCACCCGGGCCTCACGGACGACTTGCAAGCTGCTGTCCACGGCGACATTCTCCGCCGCGTAATCGTACCCGGAAGAGAGGATGGTGCCCGGATCGCCGAGTTCGCCTTCTCGGAGGTCGGTGTGGACGTAGTCCGCCGCCAGCACCCCCAGCTTGCCTATCAGAAAGCTTGCGGACACGGTGGTCCGTCGTGGGGTGTACATCAGGTATTCGTTGTTGGTGACGGGACTGGAGGCGGCGCGTTCGCTGCCGTCCGCCCATTGGGTGGACAACGAGGTGCTGTAGTTGTCCAGCAGGGTCATCCGGCCTCGTGTTTGGTGTGCGAGTCCAAGGCGCAGCTGGGAGGTGACGCGCCAATTCACCCCGGCGCGCAGGAGAACGCCTTGCCCATCCACGTTGAGCCGCTCGTTGTAGTCCCACGACCTGAGGTCATCCTCGGCAGACACGGTGGTTTCTTGGTGGGTGGAGGTTTCCTCAAATTCCACCTTGGGCAAGCCCAGCGTGGCGCCGATGCTCAGCCTGTCGCGGTAGCAGGTGCCAAACCCGATTTGGGTTTCCCACATGCGGCCGGACCGTTCGATGACGCGCTTGACTTCCACCGGCCCCCCCACGGCCGTGGCGTAGATGTTGTCGTTGTCGGGCAAGAGCAAGAGGGTGCGCCAAGCCAGCGACGCCGAGTAAGGGAAAATGTCGCCGCCGCCCAACGCTTCGTCTGTGGAGGCGTAACCGTAGATGGCTGCGTCTTCAAGGGCCTGCTGCACAAACAGGTCAGACACCGTCGATTCAGAAGGCACCCCTTCGATGAAGATGCGCTGGTTGAAGGGCATCCTCACTTGCCGCCCCACCGCCAACGTGAAAAACGGCCAGTCTGCGTCCACGCTGGGGTAGGTGAGGGCCACCCCTAGGTTGCCTGTGGTGCCTTGGAATTTGGCCGAGGTGGCCGAGGTCGTGTGCCAACTGGCGTCGGTGTTGGCGCTGTTCAGGCCTGTGGCGACGGCCAAGTCTCCTCGCCTGTACAAGCCCAACCCCGCAGGGTTGATGCCCATGCTGCCGAGATCGGCCCCCAGTGCGCCGAACGCCCCACCCATGGCCATGGTTCTGCTGCTGCCCAGGGGCGCGACCCATCCGTAACGAAGCACGTCGGCTTCGTTCTGGGCATGGCCCATCGAAGGCATGGCCGCCACAACTGCCATGGCGATGCATGCGCGTGTGAAAAAGCGAATCATGGCCACTCAGCGTCGGGGTGAACCGCCACGACCTCCTGAACGGCTGCTGCCCCCGGTGCTTCGTCCGCCGCTGGAAGGTCTGCTTGGGGTGCTAGGGCGAGTTGACGACCGGTTGCTGCCCGAATTGGAGGGCCTGGACCCCGACGACCAAGAGCTGGAACTCCGGGAAGGGGAAGAAGACCAACCGGACTGCCCGGCACCCGAGGACGAACGCGACGTGGATCGGGTTGTCTCTGGTGTGGACTGCTCAGGGCGGTTCTCGTCCCACGAGCCTTCGAGGGTTTCAGCGGCGTCGGACACGGTGCGCCAGAAAACCCTGGGTTGTGTGGCGCCGGTGACGTTGCTCGAGCCGCCAGCCTCCATCTTGTTGGTCAGCAAGCGGCCACCACCTGTGGCGCTGTTGATGGACGACGAAGCCCAAATCGGGGTCCGCGGCGCCACCACAACCGGCGTGCCCCCAAAGGATTCGCCCCCGCCGAGCCATCCGGAGCCTTGGTACACGTTGTATCCGCCACCCCAGCCGTTGTTGAAGCCGTAGGGATTGTAGGCGTAAGGGTTGTAACCGAAGCCAGACCCGAAGCCGTACCCCATGTAGGGATTCATCCCCCAACCGCTCGGAGAGCCCCAGCTGTTGCTCCAACCGTTGTTCCAACCCATGCTCGATCCGTAGGGGTCGTATGGGTTGTAGCCTCCGTAGCAGGCGCTGCCGTAGGGGTCGTAGGGGTTGGGACCAAAGCCAGCTGCACCGTACGGCGTCATGTACCCGCGCAGCATGGACCGGCCACGCAGGCTCTGCGGCACATACCCGAAGTTGCTGTTGAAGCCGTCGCCCGCGCGGGCGTCGACATCAAGCTCCTCGGATTCGCTGAAACCTGCCTGCTCAAACGCATACGAGAGGTACTCTTCGTCGGTCAAAAACTCCTCGCCTTGGCTGAGGTACAACTCGTCGTCTTCCAGAGCTGAGGCCTGCCTGTAGGCCCCGCCACAGCTTGCCATGGTCACGGTCAGCCCGAGCAATGAAATCCAAGCGGCAGGCGTCGAAAAGAAGGTGGGGAAGGAGCGGGTCATGGGCGGTGGTTCAAGTTAGCACATTCTGTAGTTTTGCGTGACTCTCAGAGTCTTTCACACGCTACAGCACAAACCATACCAAAATGGCCAGCAAACTGACGTCCCGCGACGATGATTACAGCAAGTGGTACAACGAACTCGTCGTGCAGGCGGACCTTGCTCAGCACAGCGATGTGAAGGGGTGCATGGTCATCAAGCCCTACGGGTTCGCCATTTGGGAGCGCATGAAGGACGTGCTTGACGGCATGTTCAAGGACACTGGACACGTGAACGCCTACTTCCCGCTCTTCATTCCCAAGAGCTACCTCAGCAAGGAAGCCGCCCACGTGGAAGGGTTTGCCAAGGAGTGCGCGGTGGTGACCCACTACCGGTTGAAGAACGACCCCAATGGGGAAGGGGTGGTTGTGGACCCGGACGCCCGCCTCGAGGAAGAGCTCATCGTCCGTCCGACGTCGGAGACCATCATTTGGAACACGTACAAGAACTGGATCCAGAGCTACCGCGATTTGCCCTTGCTGGTGAACCAGTGGGCCAACGTCGTGCGCTGGGAGATGCGGACGCGCTTGTTCTTGCGCACGGCGGAGTTCCTTTGGCAGGAGGGGCACACGGCCCACGCCACCAAGGATGAAGCCGTGGAGGAGGCCAAGAAAATGCTCGAGGTCTACGCGGACTTCGCGGAGAACCACATGGCCATGCCTGTGGTGAAAGGGGTGAAGACGGAGAGCGAGCGCTTCGCAGGCGCCGAGGACACGTACTGCATCGAAGCGCTGATGCAGGACGGCAAGGCCTTGCAGGCGGGAACATCCCACTTCTTGGGCCAAAACTTCGCCAAGGCCTTCGACGTCACCTTCGCCGACAAAGAAGGCGGCAAGTCCCACGTTTGGGCCACCTCATGGGGGGTGAGCACACGCTTGATGGGCGCCCTCATCATGACCCACAGCGACGACCAAGGCTTGGTGCTTCCCCCGAAGCTTGCGCCCATTGAGGTGGTCATCGTGCCCATTTACAAGGGCCAAGACCAAATGGACGAGATCGTGGCCAAGTGCCAGGAGGTCGCCGACGAGTTGAAGACGGCGGGCATCCGCGTGAAGTTGGACGACGACGACACCAAGCGCAGCGGTTGGAAATTCGCCGAGTACGAGTTGAAGGGTGTGCCGTTGCGCATCGCGATGGGGCCGCGCGATTTGGCGAAAGGCACGTGCGAGCTAGCACGCCGCGACACCAAGACCAAAGACTTCGTGTCCTTGGACGGCCTCGCGGCCCACGTCCGGACCCAGCTCGACGACATTCAGGCGACCCTCACAGCGAGCGTCCACGAGCGCATCAAGACCCACACCCACGTGGTGGACACTTGGGAAGGGTTCTTGGAGGCGTTGGACAAGGGCGGCTTCGTGAGTGCCCACTGGGACGGCACAGCAGAGACCGAGGAGCGCATCAAGCAAGAAACCAAGGCGACCATCCGTTGCATCCCTTACGAAGGCGACACCACTCCGGGGACGTGCATCAAGACAGGCGCGCCCAGCGCCCGCCGCGTGTTGTTCGCCAAAGCCTACTGATCCATGGACGCCCACCTTCCCATCCGCCTGAACCCCGACGACAGCGCCTCGCTTTGCAAGGAGCTGAACGCCCTGCTGTGCGACCTGCACGTCTTCTACCAAAACGTGCGCGGGTTCCACTGGAACGTTCAGGGCCAAAACTTCTTTGAGCTG
>PBWG01000014.1 GCA_002729115.1 Crocinitomicaceae bacterium
GCCCGGCGAGTCGTTGAAGGGCCACGCCCAACGCGCCAAAATCGTGGCTGGTGTCGTCCTGGAGCAATACGCCTCCTTGCGGTCGTTTGACGCTCGACAACCTCCCAGACACGGGCTTCAACGAGGGCCAGTGCGAGGCGAGATCTGCCAAGGTTGCGCCGTGGTGCAGCGCGACCAAGGACGCGGTCAAGGCGTTGTGCACGGACACGTCGTCGTGCATACTGAGTTGCACCTGCGTGGACGCACCTTGCCAANTCAGGTGGAACAGGCCTGGCTGTTCCGTGGCGGTGGCTTGGAGGTCTGCCTCAGAAGCTTGTCTGTCCAGACTCCAGGTCACGGCAGGACATGCCAAAACATCCTCGACCTCCGGCAGCAAGGCGGCCGGCATGAAAACGCGGCGACAACCGCGGAACAGGGTGCATTTCTCTCGGGCCAGGTGACGTGCGTCTTCGAAATTCCCGAGATGGGCTTCCCCAAGGTGGGTGAGCACCCCTTCTGTGGGGGCGATGCAGCGCTGAAGNTTGNCCATCTCCTNNGGCAGGCTGATGCCCGCTTCGACCAAGGAGAGGTCGTGGTGCGTGCCCAGGGACCAAAGGCTTGTGGGCACCCCCAGTTGGCTGTTGTGGCTGAAAGGGCTTCGGTGCAGGGCCACGGAGGCCGGCAGCAACTGGGCAACCCATTCCTTCACCGTGGTCTTGCCGTTGCTTCCGGTCAGCGCAACCACCGGCCCGTCGAATTTGGCGCGTTGCGCCAGGGCCATGCTTTGCATGAAGGCAAGCACATCAGTGACCACAACCACGTCGCTGTCGGACGACCAAGCAGTGTGGTCGGGGGGCAAGCAGTTCACCACAAAGCGTCTCACGCCTTGGGCGTGTGCTGCCTCGAGGTGGTCGTGTCCGTCGTGCCAGGGCCCCCGCAAGGCGAAGAACACGGCGCAGTCTGGGGCTTGAATCCTTCGGGTGTCCGCGGCCAATTCGAGGATGGAGCCGTCGTCGGGGCCATGGAGGTGGCAAGACGATCCGGGATGGTCGGCCGCAAGGAGGCGCCAGGCCTCGGGGGTCCAACCGGGCCCAATCATGAGGTTGCGCCCTCCCTGGCGGCCACGAAGGCGTGACGGGCCAAGGGGATGTACCGGTCCTGGGCCCCGAGTTCAACTTGGTTGTCGCCCCCTGCGATGCGGTGCGAGAAATGCGCGGCTCGGCCGGTTTCGACGCACACGGCGNGGAGTTTCGTGACTTCTTCAGCCAACGCCAACAAGCGGGGCATGGGGCCAAACGGCCGCCCTTCGTAGTCGAGGTCCAACCCTGCGACGATGACGCGGATCCCGCGGTCAGCCAGCGCGTTGCAGACGTCGGGCAGGCCGTCGTCGAAGAACTGGGCTTCATCCACGCCCACGACGGCCACGGGAGGACCGGCATTGACGTGCTGCAGCAAGGCTTGGCTGCTGGCCACCACCGTGGAAGGCATGGCGTTGCGGTCGTGGCTCACCACTTCCTTGTCTGCGTACCGCTTGTCGGTGGCTGGCTTGAACAATTCAAGCGGGAGGTTGGCGATTTGGGCCCGGCGAATGCGNCGAAGCAACTCTTCCGTCTTGCCNGAAAACATGGGTCCACAGACNACTTCAAGTCGTCCTTCTCCGGCAGGCAGCCCTGAGGGCGCGGTGAATTGGTCGGTCGCGTGCATGTCGAGGGCAAGTTAGCTTCTCGTGGGGTGTATGTTTGGCGTCATGAAGAGGAATTCACGAACAGCCTTGGCACTTCTTGTGGGCATGTCGTTGGTGGCGTGCGAGCAAGTTCCAGGCGAGGGCGGACGCGCCAGCATTGTGGGCCACGTGCAAGAGGAGGCCCGCACGGTGTTGACCCAACCTTCCTCGGCGCCGCCTTACCCTGCGACAGACCACAATGTGTTTTTGATTTACGGCGACAANGTGGGCCCCGACGACAACGTGGAGACCAACCACGAAGGGGATTTCGTGTTTCCTTGGCTGCGTCCGGGCGAGTACACGGTGTACGTCTACAGCGAGGACACGTCGGGCACCGTGCCTCCGAGGGACATGGCGGTGGTTCGGACCGTGACCATTGAAAGCCAGACGGAAACAGTGGTCCTGGACACGTTGACCGTCTACAAAGACCTCTGAATGGCATGAGGCTGACCCTCGTCGCATGGACGTTGTGGGCCTTGGCAGGATCTGCTTTGGGCCAATCCTGGTTGGCGGTGGACGTGGGCCAAAAGNTGCCTTCGGATTGGTCTTGGTCGGCCAAAAGCCAACTCCGCACCCCGGCCGAGAACATGTGGCGCTGGAACGAAGGGTTGGTGGACCTGGGCGTGACCAAGTCGCTGGATGCGGTTCCTGGTTTGGCTTTCACAGGCCAGTGGCGGACAGGTTGGCAGTGGCCCCAAGCGGGAGGTTGGACCATGGGCTGGCGCTGGGCGACGTCNGCNCGCTGGAAAACAGACGTGGGCGACCATGCCTTNGGGGTGCGCATACGGCACCAGTTCGGGGGTGCNTGGATGCGGCCTTGGGACAGGGCGCGATGGCGCACCGCNGTGAAGTGGACGCACGATTTGCCGNCGGGCTGGAAGCTCGTGCCATCGGGCGANCTTTTCTTTGGCCAGGAAGGCGGNCAGCTGNCGACCCAGGCNTGGCGTGGACGTTTGGCGGTGGACAAAAAACTGTCGAAACGCCGCCATCTTGTGGTGGCNTACCANGCGCAAGCCCCCGTCNAAGGACGGCCAGAGGTGANNGAGCACACGNTGATCTTGGCCATGGACGTGGCNNTGAAAAAAGTGAAGCGCCAGAAAAAAGACGAAGGGCCGCGCTGAGAAAAACGTCTGCTTCGTGAAACTTTGTCCACGAAGGCGCTTGGGTTGTCCACATGATTCCCTATCTTCGCACCCCCAAATTTTGGGGAAACTCAACTACGCAACCCGTACGCTGTGGATACTTTGAGCTACAAAACGCGTTCCATCAACAAGGAGAACGCAGACAAGAAGTGGTGGTTGGTCGATGCCGAAGGTCAAACTTTGGGTCGTCTCTCCACGCAGATTGCCACGTTGTTGCGCGGCAAGCACAAACCCAACTTCACCCCCCATGCCGATTGNGGNGANTACGTGGTGGTCGTGAACGCGGAGAAGATTGNGCTCACCGGCAACAAAATGGAAACCAAAGAGTACATCCGTCACACGGGTTACCCAGGTGGCCAGCGCGTCCGCACTGCTGCGGAGCAGTTGAGCCGCAAGCCTCACGCTTTGGTGGAGGATGCCGTTCGTGGCATGCTCCCCAAGAACCGCCTCGGTCGTGAGCTCTTCCGCAACCTCCACGTGTACGTCGGTCCCGACCACAAGCAGGAGGCCCAACAACCCACGCCATTTCAATTGAACGCCTGATGGACGTCATCAACACTTCCGGTCGCCGCAAGACCTCTGTGGCCCGCATCTACATGAAGCCNGGCAAGGGCGAAGTCACTGTCAACAAGCGCCCCGTCGCGGAGTACTTCACCACCGGCACCCTCCAGTACAAGATCAACCAGCCCTTCGCGATCACCGAGACCGAAGGCCAGTATGACGTCAACGTCAACGTGTTTGGCGGAGGCATCACCGGTCAAGCTGAGGCTGTCCGTTTGGCCATGTCCAAGGCGTTGATTGAAGTCAACCCAGAGTGGAAGTCTTCGTTGAAGGCTGAAGGCTTGACGACGCGTGACCCACGCATGGTGGAGCGCAAGAAGTANGGCCAAAAGAAAGCACGCAAGAAGGAGCAGTTCTCCAAGCGTTNATCGCTTGGGAGGGTGCTCCTCTCTTTTTTATCTCAGTTTAGAATCCAAACGGCGGAGACCTGCTTGTCAGCTACTCCGTTGTTGCTCAACCCAGGAACGTAAACATCATGTCACGAGTTTCTTTCGATCAGTTGCTTGAGTCTGGCTCCCAGTACGGACACCTCAAGCGCAAGTGGAACCCCCACATGGCCCCTTACATCTTCGCNGAGAAGAAGGGCATTCACATCATCGACCTTCACAAGACGGTCATCAAGGTGG
This sequence comes from Crocinitomicaceae bacterium, assembly GCA_002729115.1. Classification (GTDB taxonomy): domain Bacteria; phylum Bacteroidota; class Bacteroidia; order Flavobacteriales_D; family Sanyastnellaceae; genus UBA11663. The sequence goes on from PBWG01000014.1 coordinate 4,032, forward strand.
ACGAGGCCGCTGCGGCCATGAAGCAGATTGCCAAAAGCGGCAAGAAGATTTTGTTTGTCGCCACCAAGAAGCAGGCGAAGGAGGCCGTGGCCGAGCGCGTGAAAGCGGTGGGCATGCCGTACGTGACTGAGCGTTGGTCTGGCGGCATGTTGACCAACTTCGCGACCATTCGCAAGGCGGTCCGCAAGATGAGCACCATCGACAAGATGGAGAAGGACGGCACGTTGGCCACCATGTCCAAGCGCGAGCGTTTGCAGGTGAGCCGTCAGCGCGCCAAGCTCGAGAAGAACCTCGGCTCCATTTCTGACTTGACCCGCATCCCAGCTGCGATCTTCATCGTGGACGTGATGAAGGAGCACATCGCGTTGGCCGAGGCCAAGAAGTTGGGCATCCCTGTGTTCGCCATCGTGGACACCAACAGCGACCCTCGCGACGTGGACTTCGTGATCCCAGCCAACGACGACGCCACCAAGTCCATCGTGACTGTTGTGGACGCTGTGGTCGGAGCTGTGGCGGAAGGCCTCAACGAGCGCAAGAGCGACAAAGCCGCTGCCGCCAAGCAGAAGGAAGAAGCCGCTGCGGCTGAAGCCCCTGCCGAAGAGGCACCAGCAGCTGAGGCCAAGGAAGAAGCCAAGGAAGAAGCCAAGGGCTGATTCTCGCCCCCTGACATTGAACATTTTTCGAACCAACCAAGACTGACATCATGAGCATCACAGCAGCTGAAGTCAACAAGCTCCGCAAGCAAACTGGCGCGGGGATGATGGATTGCAAGAAGGCTTTGACCGAAGCCAACGGCGATTTTGAAGCGGCCATCGAAATCCTTCGCAAGAAGGGCCAGAAAGTGGCGGCCAAGCGCAGCGACCGCGAAGCGGGTGAAGGCGCAATTCTCTCAGGCGTGAACGCAGCTGGCAGCAGCGGCGTGGTCATCAGCTTGAACTGTGAAACCGACTTTGTGGCCAAGAATGGCGACTTCGTGGGTGTGGCCCAAGCGTTGTTGGACCTCGCGTTGAGCGAAGGCGTGGCGTCGAAGGAGGATTTGTTGACCAAGACCTTCCCAGGCACCTCCCTCACTGTGGCCGACAAGATCACCGAAGAGGTGGGTAAGATTGGCGAGCGCATCGAGATCGGCGACATGCGTGTGGTGAGCGGCGACAAAGTGGTGGCGTACATCCACCCAGGCAACCGCCTCGCGACCGCCGTGGCGTTCTCAGGTGACGTGAGTGACGAAGTGGGCCGTGACGTGGCCATGCAAGCCGCCGCGATGGCGCCTGTGGCTGTGGACGAGACCAGCATCCCTGAAGACCTCATCGCCAAGGAGCGTGAGATTGGAAAGGACCTCGCCATCCAAGAAGGCAAGCCTGCCGAGATGGCAGAGAAGATTGCCGAAGGCCGCTTGAAGAAGTGGTTCAAGGAGGTGACGTTGGTGAACCAAGCGTTCATCAAGGACAACAAGCAGACTGTGAGCCAGTACGTGGCCGGCAACGGCGGCGGCAAGGTGACCAGCTTTGCACGCGTGGCGTTGGGCTGAGCCCCGTTTCGCAACATCAAGCATTCGAAGGCTGCCCTCTGGGCGGCCTTCGTGCATTTTGGGCGATATTCGCGACACCATGAAGTACAAGCGCGTCCTCCTGAAATTGAGTGGTGAGGCCCTGATGGGCGACAAGCAATTTGGCATTGACAACGGGCGGTTGGCCCAGTACGCCCAAGAGGTCAAGTCCATCGTGGACAAGGGCATCGAATGTGCCATTGTCATCGGAGGAGGCAACATTTTCCGAGGCGTTCAAGCGGAAGAAGGAGGCATGGAGCGGACGCAGGGCGACTACATGGGCATGCTGGCCACCGTGATCAACGCGATGGCGTTGCAGAGCGCATGTGAAGCGGCGGGGCTGGACACCCGTTTGCAGAGCGCCATCGAGTTGAAGCAGATCGCCGAGCCGTTCATCCGCCGCCGCGCGGTGCGCCACCTTGAGAAAGGGCGCGTGGTCATCTTCGGCGCAGGCACAGGCAACCCATTCTTCACCACCGACTCTGCGGCGTCGCTTCGTGCGATTGAGATTGACGCGGACGTCATCCTGAAGGGCACGCGCGTGGACGGCATTTACACGGCGGACCCCGAGCGGGATCCGACCGCAACGCGCTACGATCGCATCACGTTCAACGAAGTGTTTGAGCGAGGATTGAAGGTCATGGACATGACGGCCTTCACGTTGTGCAACGAAAACAACCTCCCCATCGTGGTGTTCGACATGAACAAGCCAGGCAATTTGCAGCGCTTGGTGGAGGGAGAGCCCATCGGCACGGTGGTGGAATTTTGATTTGACCCGGAGACAGCAGACTTGAGAGCAACCCAAACGAGATGAACGAAGAAATTCAAATGGCGCTGGAGGAAGCGCGCGAGAAGATGGATAAGGCCATTGCGCGCCTCGAAGGGGAGTTGAGCAAGATTCGTGCAGGCAAAGCCCACCCCTCCATGTTGGAGTCGGTCCGCGTGGATTACTATGGGTCTCAGACACCGGTAAGCCAGGTGGCGAACGTGAACAGCACCGACGCGCGGACGCTTGTGGTGCAGCCTTGGGAGAAGGGCATGCTTGACTCCATCGCCACGGGCATCATCAATGCGAATTTGGGCTTGAACCCCATGAACAACGGGGAGGTCTTGATCATCAACATTCCGCCTCTGACGGAGGAGCGTCGCCGAGAATTGAGCAAGCGCGCCCGTTCAGAAGGCGAAGGTGCGCGCGTGGGCATCCGCAACGCGCGGAAAGACGCCAACGATTTCCTGAAGGAGGCGAAGAACGACGGCATGTCGGAAGACGACTTGAAGAAGGGCGAGCAAATGGTGCAGGAGCTCACGGACAAGTACGTGTCCAAGGTCGAGTCGGTGTTGTCGGCGAAGGAGGCCGACATCATGACCATCTGAGCAGTTGTTGGGGCCGAACTTGGCCCCTCAAGAACGCCATTCTGTGGCCACACGCCGCGCTTCTGCGTCAGAGGCCACCAAGTCGTCCAAGGAAGGCTTGGACATCAACGTCACGCGCTCCAGCGCGTGTTCCACCACACGGGGCAGGTCGAGGAAGGTGAGTTCGTCACGCAGGAAGCGCGCGACCGCAATTTCATTGGCGGCGTTGAGCACGGCGGGCGCGTTTCCACCTGTACGCAGGGCGTCAAACGCCAGGGCCAAGTTGCGGAACGTTTTCGTGTCAGGCTGCTCGAACGTGAGCTCTGGATAATCCATGAAGCTGAACCGCGGGAACGCGTTGGCCAGACGCCGAGGGTAAGTCAAGGCGTACTGGATGGGGAGCTTCATGTCGGGCAACCCGAGCTGGGCCTTGATGCTTCCGTCGGTGAATTGCACGCAGCTGTGGACGATGCTTTGGGGGTGGACGACCACGTCGATTTGGTCTGGGTCGACGTNGAANNGCCANTTGGCTTCAATGACCTCGAGGCCTTTGTTCATCAACGAGGCGCTGTCGATCGTGATTTTCGCGCCCATGTCCCAGTTGGGATGCTTNAGGGCGTCTGCCTTGGTCACCCCTTCCAACGAGGCCAAATCGCGTCCGCGGAAGGGCCCNCCTGACGCCGTCAGGATGACTTTCTCGATGGGGTTGTGGAACTCGCCTGCGAGGCATTGGTAGATCGCGCTGTGCTCCGAATCCACCGGGTGGATGTCCACGCCGCGTTTCCGGGCGGCGGCCATGACGAGTTCGCCGGCCACGACCAAGGTCTCTTTGTTCGCCAGCGCGATGTGCTTGCCGGCCTGGATGGCCCGCATGGTGGGTTTCAACCCCGCGGCCCCGACCATCGCGGTGAGGACCATGTCGATGCCGTCGGTNTCCACAACCTGCTCCAANGCNTCGGCGCNGCTGTAGACTTTGATGCCCANGTCAAAGAGCGCGTCGTTCACCTCTTTCCACTTCCCCTCGTTGCCGATGACGACGACGTTGGGCTTGAACTCCAACGCCTGCTTCACGAGCAAGTCCGCGTTGTTGTGTGCAGACAGGACTTCCACGTGCAGGGCGTCACGCTGTTCGCGGATGACATCCAGGGCCTGGGTGCCGATGGACCCCGTGGAGCCCAGCACGGCAATGCCCCGCGTGGGCGCGTCGTTTTCAGGTTGGCGCATCACAGGAATCCGAGTTCAAGTTTGGCCTCTTCGCTCATCATGTCTTGGGTCCACGTCGGTTCGAAGACGATGGTGACCTTGCACCCCTTCGCCCCGTCGAGAGAGGCGACCTTGTTCTCCACGTCCTGGGGCAAGCTTTCCGCCACCGGACAGTTGGGCGAGGTCAAGGTCATGTCGATGTGGATGAAGCCGGTCTTCTTGACGTTGATCTCGTAGATGAGCCCAAGCTCGTAGATGTCCACGGGGATTTCCGGATCGAAGATGGTCTTTACGATGTCGATGACATCTTGCTCGGTGGGGATGATGGCTGTGTCGCTCATGGGGCGGGGTTTCCCGCGTTGTCAAACCACGCGGTCACTTCGTCCAATTGAAGTGCAGCAACGTCCAATTTGTTCTTTTTGCGGAAGCCGTTCAGGCGCTGGTGGACTTGCGTGGGCTTGGAGGCCAGCAATTCATCAGGGGTGTTGAACCCCGCCGCCACGAGGTGCTCCGCCCACACGTCTGGCACGCCGAGCGCGCTGAAATCCGCGTCGCCGCCAGACGTGTCGAACGCTTCGGGCCGCATTTGGGGGAAGAACAAGACCTCTTGGATGGACGTTTGGTTGGTCATCATCATGACCAAACGGTCGATGCCGATGCCGATTCCGCTGGTCGGGGGCATGCCGTATTCCAAAGCACGAAGGAAGTCGTGGTCGATGAACATGGCTTCGTCGTCCCCGCGCTCAGACAATTTCAATTGGTCTTCAAAACGCGCCCGCTGGTCCAAGGGGTCGTTGAGCTCGGAGTAGGCGTTGGCCACTTCGGTGCCGTTGATCATGAGCTCGAAACGCTCCGTGTACCCAGGCTTGTCCCGGTGGGCCTTCGTCAAGGGCGACATGTCGGTGGGGTAGTCGCAGATGAAGGTGGGTTGGATGTAGTGGTGCTCGCATTTCTCGCCGAACAATTCGTCGATGAGTTTGCCCCGTCCCATGGAGTCGTCGATCTCCAAGCCCTGGTCCAAACACGCCTTGCGAAGTCCGGCTTCGTCCAACCCGTCGATGTCCACCCCGGTGTGCTCGAGGATGGCGTCGCGCATGGTCACCCGCGCGTAGGGCGGGGCGAAGTTGATGACGTGCTCTCCCAACGGAACTTCAGTCTTGCCGTGCACGGCCTGCGCCAACTCCCCAAAGAGGTTCTCCGTGGTTTCCATCATCCAGTGGTAGTCCTGGTAGGCCACGTACAGCTCCATGACGGTGAACTCGGGGTTGTGGGTCCGGTCCATCCCTTCGTTGCGGAAGTTTCGGCTGAACTCGTACACCCCTTCGAACCCGCCCACGATCAACCGCTTCAGGTAAAGCTCGTTGGCGATCCGCAAGTAGAGCGGGATGTCCAAGGCGTTGTGGTGGGTGATGAACGGGCGTGCCGCCGCGCCACCGGGGATGCTTTGAAGCACGGGGGTGTCCACTTCCATCCAACCTTTTGCGTCGAACGATTCGCGGATTTTGCGGATGATGGTCGACCGCGCCTCGAAGGTCTTTTTCACCTGAGGGTTGACGACCAAATCCACGTAGCGCATCCGGTACCGCAACTCGGGGTCGGTGAAGGCGTCGTGCACGTGGCCGTCTTCGTCGGTCTTCACGGCAGGCAGGGGTCGGATGGCCTTGCTCAACACCGTCAACGACGTGACCTTCACCGAAGGCTCTCCGACCTGGGTCTTGAACGTCTCGCCCTCCACACCGATGAAATCCCCGCGGTCCAAGAGCTTCTTGAACACGTCGTTGTACAGCCCCTTGTCTTCTCCGGGACACAACTCATCTCGGTTGAGGTAAATCTGGAGCGAACCTTCGTGGTCTTGCAGCTCGGCAAACGACGCCTTGCCCATGATGCGACGGCCCATCATCCGCCCCGCGAGTTTGACCTTCAAGCCCTCTTGGAAGCCCGCTTTCAGCGACGCACAGTGGTGGGTGACGGGAAATGCTGCTGCCGGGTAGGGGTCGATGCCACGCTGACGAAGCGCCTCCACCGAGGCGATGCGCTGCCGTTCTTGTTCGCTACGAATCATGTGTTCAAATGTACGGACCTCGGGGGTGCAAAGTGGCCGTTCCGCGCCCTAGGTTTGGCCCCAAATGCGCCGGAAAAAGCCGGCTTACGATTCAGAATTGATGAAACATTTCTTCCTCTCCCTTGCGGCGTTCATCGCCATGTTCTCTCACCACGGCACATCGTTTGCGCAAACAGAAACCGGCAACATGGCCGTGGACACCACCGCGTTGAGCCCTGCGGCCGTGACAGGTGGCTTCTCTGTCACCCCTGAGGCCGCGCCTCGGGCCTTGGTGGTGCTTGGTGTCCAAGAAATTGCGGAGACCGGCGCCCCTTCTGTGGCGGACGTGTTGGAAACGGTGCCAGGGATCGACGTGCGTTCTCGAGGCGCGGTGGGCATCACCACCGACTTGAGTGTCCGTGGCGGCACGTTTGAGCAAACCGCNTTGTGGGTGGACGGCGTGCGTTGGAGCGCGCCTCAAACTGGCCACCACTTGATGGACCTCCCAGTCGACCCTGAAGACATCTCGCGCATTGAAGTGTTCCGTGGCGGTGCGTCAAGCGCACTTGGAACGGGAGCCATGACCGGCGCCGTGGCGCTGACGGCCGGGCCGTCGACCCAGGACGGTGCGCTCCTCGTGGCCGAGACAGGTTCGAACGCGTGGATGCGCGCCAAGGCGCGGGTGGACTTCGGCACAGACTTGAACGCCAAGACCGTGGCACGCCACCGTGTGTCGTTGAGCCGCATTGGCACCACAGGCTTTGCCCAAAACACAGACGCTTCCATGCTGCGCGCCCGTTACGCAGGTTGGTTGGCCGGCGATTGGGGTTCGTTGCGCACGAGCGCAGGGTACGTGGGCAAGAACTTCGGAGCGCAAAACTTCTACACCGCAAGCTTCCCCTTCCAGTACGAGGAGACCCAAACCCTTCAGGCGCAAGCGGTGTACACCAAGGCTTGGGAGAACACTTCCTTGGAGGCGGCGCTGCACCACCGCACGCACACCGATTTGTTCCAATTGTTCCGTGAGCACAACGACTTCTTCACCTTGACCGAAGACGGGTTTTACGTCATGGCAGGGGACACGGCAGGCCTGTATGCCCCAGGCGCCAGCTGGTACGCGGGCCCCAACCAGCACGTCAGCCACACCACAGGCGGCCGCGTCGCGTGGCGCTTGCAATCGGACTTGGGGGAGACCTTCGTGTCCGTGGGTTCGCGGCGCGAATTCGTGAAAAGCAATGTGCTGGGGGTGGACAGCTTGGGCGACGACGACAGCGTGTACCGCCGAGCCGATTTTCGATTCAACACCGACGTGGCGGTGGGCCACCGTGCCGAGGTGGGGGTCTTCGCGTTGTCGGCCACGGCNGCGTGGAACCACAACACCATGTTCGGCACCCGTTTCGTGCCCGGAGCAGAGTTGTCCATCGACATGTCGGGCGACGGGTCTTCCATCTTGTTTGCCTCGGCCAACCGGTCGGTGCGTCACCCTTCGTTCACCGACCTCTACTACACCGTGGGCGGCGCCTTCGGCAGCCGCGACTTGACCTCGGAGTGGGCNGANCACCTCGAGACTGGGGTGCGCTTGTCGCTGGCCAAGGACGCCACGTACGGCGTGCAGTTTGAGCAAGCCCTCTTCCAACGTCAAGGCCACGACTTGATCGACTGGGCTCGTCCCAACGGAAGCGACACGACGTTTGCCATCAACCTCCGCGAGGTCACCTTCACGGGCCTCGAGACCGTGTTGAACATCACGCCCAACCAGGCGTTGACGGGAGATTGGCAACTGCGTTACGCTCGGTTGGGCTTCACCACCATGGAGGCAAGCGAGACCAGTGCGGGCTTTGAAAGCAACTACGTGTTGGATGGGCTCAAGACCAAGGTCGACGCGTCTGTGGGCGTNCAGGGCCCCGGTGCCGTGCGTTTGGACGCACGCTGGAGCCACCAAGACCGCCTCGGCGGATACGTGGTCCCTGGAGGCGAGGAAGTCGAATTTGCGCCATTCTCCTTGGTGTCTTTCACCTTGAGCAAGACGTTCGCCTCTGACCAGTTCCGCACCTACCTCCGTGTTGACAACGCCCAGGACCGCAAATACGTCGATTTGGGCAACGTCCAGCAACCTGGACGGTGGTTGCGCCTCGGCTTCGCGTACAACATGAAGTGATTCTTCGGACCTTCACTTCATGATGGACATGGCCAATTCTGCAGACATGCGGGCCTTGATCGCAGGGCTGCAAGACCAAATGCGTTTGGCCTTGTCGTCGGACGTGCGCTTCCCTGTGGAGTCTCCTCGTTCCTATTCAGGCATCCTTGTGCTTGGCATGGGAGGCAGCGGGATTGGCGGCGCGGTGATGGCAGACATGTTGCGCGGGACGTCTCCTGTGCCCTTTGTGGCCCACGCTGATCAAGGGCTTCCTGGTTGGGTGGATAAAGGGTGTTTGGTGGTGGCGTCCAGTTATTCTGGAAACACAGAAGAGACTTTGGCGGCCGTGGCGTTGGCCGAGGAACGAGGTTGCCATATGGCCGCCGTCACTTCGGGCGGCACGTTGTTGACCCAAGCTGAATCTGGAGGCTGGCCCACGGTGGCGATGGTCGGCGGGCACCCGCCGAGGTCGCAGTTTGGACAGTCGTTTTTGGGCCTGGCCAACCTCCTCCAACACTTGGGGGTGTTGCCGGCGTCGGACTGGCAGGCCTTGGGCCGCGCCGTGGAAGCCATGGACTTGACCTCTTGCGAGGCAAGGGGCGAGAGTTTGGCGCAGGCCGTTGAAGGCAAGCGGATTTGCTTGTACGCGGACACCCCGTGGCGATCGTTGTTGACCCGATGGAGGCAGCAGCTGAACGAGAACAGCAAGTTGTTGGCGAACGTGGAGGTCTTGCCTGAGATGAACCACAACGAATTGGTGGGTTGGGAGAGCGCCGACGAGCGCCATGTGGCGGTGATGCTCCGCACGGCGGTGGACCACCCCAGGACCCGTCACCGCATGGACATCACGGCGGAAATTTTCCAAGAGCAAGGCGCCGACGTGTTGGTCGTGGAGCCCGACGGCGACACGCCTTGGGCAGAGTTGTTGGATGCGGTGTGGGTCGGCGATTGGATGTCGTTGGTCCTCGCGGAGCGCTCGGGCGTTTGTCCGGTGGACATCCGGTTCATCGACCGCTTGAAAACCACCTTGGCCTCGTTGCCATGACCCCCAAGGTCCACATCCGAGACCTCGGCCGGAACGACTACAAAGCGACGTGGGACCTGCAAGAAGAGGTGTTCAAAGGCATCGTGCAATCCAAGATTGCCCGACGGAACGCGGGTTTGGACCCGCGGGACCAAGGCCCTGATGGAGATCCGTCGTTGGCGTTGCCGGAGTCTCACTTGTTTTGGGTGGAGCATCCGCATGTGCTGACCATGGGCAAGAGCGGAGAAGCTTCGAATGTGGTGGTGCCAGAAGCCCGGCTCAAGGAGCTTGGTGTGCAGTACTACCCCATCAACCGAGGTGGGGACATCACGTACCACGGGCCAGGCCAAATCGTGGGCTACCCCATTTTGGACTTGGACCAATTTTTCACGGACATCCACAAATACCTGCGGTTTCTGGAAGAGGCTGTGATCCGGACGTGCGCGGAGCATGGCGTGAGTGCGGGTCGCATTGAAGGCCTCACGGGCGTGTGGGTGGACCACGAGGCAGGGTTGGCGGCGCGGAAAATTTGCGCCTTCGGCGTGAAGTGCAGCCGTTGGGTGACGATGCATGGGCTGGCCTTCAACGTCAACACAGACTTGTCCTTCTTCAACTTGATTGTGCCTTGTGGCATCTCGGACCGCGGGGTCACGTCGTTGTCGNCGGAGGTGGGCCGCACGTTGGACCAAAAGCAGGTTCAAGGCCAATTGCAGCGGCACTTGCAGGACCTCTTTGGGTGGGCACCGGCCTGACCCGACGTTTACAAACGCCGGGCCGACGGTTGTGAACAGCGCCGCGCATCTGGGAAGTTGAGCCCCTTTCTTGGGTCAAAACCCTTTCGATGCTCAGACAACTTCATGCCCTCGTCGTGGACGACGAACCCCATTGCCGTGACTTTCTCTGCCGTCAAATTGAGCGGCTTTGTCCTTCGTTGAACATCCTCCAAACGGCGACGTCTGCGCGGGAAGCCGAGCGGTTGATTCAGGAATTGGCCCCGGATGTGGTGTTCATGGACATTCACATGCCGCACCGATCGGGCATCGAATTGACCAACAGCTTGGAACACCGAGACTTTTTCTTGGTGTACACGACGGCGCACCACGAGTACGCTGTGGACGCGTTGCGTCAGAAGGCCCACGATTACTTGTTGAAGCCCATCGACCGGGACGACCTGGTCGCGTGCACGNGGCGGATGATCATGCACTTCTACCACCAACGCAAGCCTGGGGCGGGCTCGTTGTCTCCCACCACCCGCCGCTTGGAGATTCACACGTCAGGCAAGCGCCACTTTGTGCGTCACAAAGACATTGTGCACCTCGAANCGGAAGGGAGCTACACGACCCTTCATTTGNGNACGGGCAAGCGCATCACGATGAGCAAGAACCTGAAGAAGGTGGAGGAGATGCTGGACAACGAGATGTTCTTCCGCACCCACAACAGCCACCTTGTGCAACTGGACCGCATCGTGGCGTGCAACTACAGGGAGAATTGCGTGACGTTGGACAACGGGAGCGAGGTGCCGATGGCTGTGCGAAAGCGGGAGGCGCTCAAGCGGAAACTGAGCTTGTTGATGCCTGCCTGANCCCTCTATCTTTGCGGCATGTCCGCCCAACCAGACATCCGCAGCCTGAGCGACGAAGACTTGAAGCAAGCCTTGGTCGACCTGGGCGAAAAGCCATTCAGGGCCAAGCAGGTGTCGGAGTGGCTTTGGACCCATGCCGCTGGGTCCTTTGACGAAATGACCTCCTTGGGGAAAGGGTTGCGGGAGAAGCTCGACGCCTCGTTTTCCCTTGGTCGCATTNACCAGGTGGAGGCCCAGCAATCCAGGGACGGCACGGTGAAGTGCGCGTTTCAAATCGACGGCGACGCGCACCGGGTGGTGGAAGGCGTGTTGATTCCCACCACCAAAAGGCTGACGGCGTGCATCAGTTCGCAGGTGGGCTGCAGCTTGGCGTGCAAGTTTTGCGCCACAGGCAAGCTCAAGCTCCTGAAAAACCTGACGGCAGGGGAGATGTTTGACCAGGTGCAGATGCTGAATGCGATGGCCCACGAGCGTCATGGCAAGGGCCTGTCCAACATCGTGTACATGGGGATGGGCGAGCCTTTGTTGAATTACCGCAACGTGTTGGAGTCGTTGGATCGCATCACGGGCACGCCGGGATTGGCCATGTCGCCGAAGCGCATCACGGTGTCCACGGCGGGTATTGCCAAGGCCATCAAAAGGCTGGGTGACGACGAGGTGAAATTCAACTTGGCTTTGAGTTTGCACGCCGCCAACGACGAAAAGCGCAACCACATCATGGCCATCAACGAGTCCAACAACCTCGCGGTGTTGGCCGAGGCCTTGCGCCATTTCCACGGAAAAACCGGAACGCGTCCCACGTTTGAATTCATCGTGTTCAAGGACTTCAACGATGGACTGCAGGATGCGCGGGAGCTGGCGGACTTCTGCAGAAACGTGCCTTGCAAAATCAACCTGATTGAATACAACCCCATTGACGGGGGTGAGTTTCAGCAGACCACACCCCAGCGGTTCGACGACTTTGTGGCGTTGTTGGAGGACCGGAATTTAATTGTCAACGTACGCCGATCGCGGGGCAAGGACATTGACGCGGCGTGCGGTCAGCTCGCCAACAAGAACGCAGCGGGCGGACAGGTGCCGCGCAAGTGATCAGTCCAACTTCAGGACGGCGAGGAAGGCCGACTGAGGCACTTCGACCGAGCCGATTTGGCGCATGCGCTTCTTGCCCTTTTTCTGTTTTTCCAACAGCTTCCGCTTCCGCGTGATGTCCCCGCCGTAGCACTTGGCAGTCACGTCTTTGCGCACGGCTGAGATGGTCTCGCGGGCAATGATTTTGGCGCCGATGGCGGCTTGAAGGGCAATCATGAATTGCTGCCGCGGGATGAGCTCCTTGAGCTTGATGCAGATCTTCTTGCCCAGAGAATGGGCGTGGTCCCGGTGGATGAGGGCGCTCAACGCGTCCACTTGGTCTCCGTTGAGCAGGATGTCCATCTTCACCAAGTTGCTTTGCTTGTAGCCGTCGGGGAAGTAGTCGAAGGACGCGTAGCCGCGTGAGATGGTCTTCAGCTTGTCGTAGAAGTCGAAGACGATTTCCCCGAGGGGCATGCTGAAGGTCAATTCGACGCGGTCGGAGGTCAAGTAGACCTGGTTGGTCAGGTTGCCGCGCTTTTCGATGCACAAGCTCATGACCGGCCCGACGTACTCAGACTTGGTGATGATTTGCGCCTTGATGAAGGGCTCCTCCACGTAGTCAAGGTGGTTGGCGTCGGGCAGGTCGCTGGGGTTCATGATGTCCAACTGCTCTCCCTTCTTCGTGTAGGCCTTGTATCCCACGTTGGGGACGGTCGTGATCACGGTCATGTTGAACTCACGCTCCAGACGTTCCTGGATGATTTCCATGTGGAGCATGCCGAGGAAGCCACATCGGAATCCGAATCCGAGGGCCGCGGAGCTCTCGGGTTCAAACACCAAGGATGCGTCGTTGAGCTGGAGTTTTTCCATCGAGGCCCTCAACTCTTCGTAGTCCTCCGTGTCCACAGGGTAAATGCCCGCAAACACCATGGGCTTGACGTCCTCAAAGCCTTGCACGGCGTCGCTGCAGGGGTCGGCTTTGGTCGTCAAGGTGTCCCCGACTTTGACCTCTTTGGCGTTTTTGATGCCAGAGATGATGTAGCCGACGTCTCCGGCAGAGAGGGTCTTTCGCGGCTGGAGGTCGAGCCCCAGGACGCCGATTTCGTCGGCCCCGTATTCCCGGCCGGTGGCCATGAATTTCACGAGGTCGCCTTTGCGAATGGCCCCGTTGAGGATGCGGAAGTACGCGATGATGCCACGGAACGGGTTGAAGACCGAGTCGAAGATCATGGCTTGGAGCGGTTCCTCCACGTTGCCTTTGGGGGCGGGGACGCGTTCAACCACCGCCTCGAGGATGGCNTCGACACCCAGCCCTGTTTTTCCGCTGGCAGGCAANATGTCTTCCATGTCNCACCCGATGAGGTCGACAATNTGCTCGCCCACGACTTCTGGATCGGCAGAATCCANGTCCATTTTGTTGAGCACGGGAATGATTTCCAAGTCGTGCTCCAGGGCNAGGTAGAGGTTGCTGATGGTTTGGGCCTCAATGCCTTGGGTGGCGTCCACAATCAAAAGGGCGCCTTCGCACGCCGCAATGGAGCGCGACACCTCGTAGCTGAAGTCGACGTGGCCTGGGGTGTCGATCAGGTTCAACACGTAGTCCTCGCCGTCCTGGCCGCGGTACTGCATCTGGATGGCGTGGCTNTTGATGGTGATGCCNCGCTCACGCTCCAAATCCATGTCGTCCAGCGTTTGCTCCTGCAATTCGCGGTCGGAAATGGTTCCGGTNGTTTGGAGGAGCCTGTCGGCCAGGGTGCTTTTCCCATGGTCGATGTGGGCGATGATGCAGAAGTTGCGGATGTTCTTCATGGGTCAAAATTCCGGCGTTCTCGCGTCCCAAAGGATGGTTCACGGCACCGAATGCACCGGCAAAGGTACTCCGGGAAATTCGGCCGGGGGGCTTTCTTATCTTTACGCGCGCNGACCTGCAACNTTNAAGGCAAGACCTTGCGTTTCTGTAACAATCGACGCCTGCATTCATGACAACCCACTCCCCCCTCTCTCGCTTGTTTGGCCTGTGTGCCCTCGTCTTCACTACGGCTTGTCCAGCCATGGCCCAAGACACTTCTGTTTTCGACGCTCCTGCCGACGCCAAAAGCATTTTGGACAGCTACGGATCGTTTGAGAAAGCGGTGCTCGGNATGACCCGCCCAGAGTGGGAGGTGGTTCGTGCCTGGGAGGGCTTCGACAACGAGCGTTATCTGCAATTCCTCCACGACTACCACGACAGCTTCGATGGAGAACGCGCCGCCCGCAAGGAGGNGCGGTTGCAAAAGGTCTTGGAAAACGACGCATGTGGATGTTGGGTGGAGCCCGACGAAACGTACACCACCATGGTGCCTCCGGCCACTGGAATCGGAGGGCTGGAGCCTGGCGAAATGGCCTGGGCAAACCAAGGCGGCGCAGGATGGAACGTGGACTGCTCGTCGGAGCCAATTCCGGTCAGCCCCAACACAAACCCATGGCAATTCGAGTTGTACGGCGACACGTACAGNTACTTCTACGTGAATTCCAAGGGTCAAATCTCGTTTGGCGGCGACGTCATCGACTGGACCCCAACAGGATTCCCAGCGGCCGAGTACAACCAGATCGCGGGCTACTGGCAGGACACCGACATCCGCTCTGTGGGGGAGATCAAGTGGAAGCGGACCAACGACGCGGTTTACGTGAACTTCATCGACGTCGGCTATTACAACAACCAAGGCGACCTCGAGAACAGCTTCCAGATCATCATCACCTATCCTGAGAGTGGGGTGCTTCCCGATGGAAACAACGCCCAGGTGTGCTACCTGGACATGAACTGGGCCCACGGCGATGTGGGTGGTTCAGGCGGATGCTGTGGCACCGACCCTGGCGTGACGGGTGCAGATGGGGAGTCCACCAACCCAGACGTCACGGCGAGCCCGCACGTGCAGTTTGGGCGGTTCAACCTGTTGGACGACACCTACAACGGCCCTTACGGCGCCGGTGAAACGGAGGTGGATGGCATCAACTGGTTGGATTACAAGTTCTTCAACATCAACACCGCCGAGACCAACAACAANNTGAANCCCGTCCCAACGGCCAACCTGGGTTGCGACACGATCACGCTGTGCTTGGGCCAAGAATTCTCGTTGGACGTGGAATTCTTGGGACCTGAACCCACACAAACGGTCACGTTGGAGGTGGACGATCTGACGGGAGAGAACGAGATCCAAGGGTTCGAGGTGACAAGCGGCTCGACCGCCACGTTCACCGGCACGTTTGTGGCGAACGCCGCAGGCATCGAGACCNTCACCATGGTGGCGGAAGACAGCGAGGGNGCGTTGACCACCCTGGACATTGTGATTGAGGTGTTGAACGTGACCCCACCGACCATTTCCACCACCACGCCAGGTGGAGAGTTTGGCATTTGCGCCGGTTCGGAGTTGGAGGTCACCGCCAACTCCAGCGGCGGCGACGAGCCGGTGTTGGACTGGGGTTGGAACTTGAACGAACAATACTGGACCGNCAACGAGGCGACGATTCCCTTTGGGGGAACCTTTGTTGTGACGGGCACGACAGCTTCGGGCTGCGTGGTGAAGCACCCCTTTGAAGTGTTCCAAACGCCGTACTACCTGCCAGAAGTGGAGGGCACGCTTCAAGCGGTGTGTCCTGGCGAATCTGCCGTTGTGACGGTGGTGCCGGACGAAGACGAAAATTTCGTGGATTACATCTGGGTGGCCGATTGGAACGGCGGCGGCGGAGAAGTGGTCTCGGACAATGGCATCTCCGCAGAAGTGACTGCAGGGGTGTACCAGGTGACGGTGGTGGACGAAGGGGGCTGTGAGGGCAAGCGGACGTTTGTCATCTCGGGCACATCTTCCNCCATTCCAGACTTGACCATCGACCCCATCTGCGGGGAAGCGCCGTTTGACACGGTGACCTTCAGCGGGGGATACTCAAGCCCTGCGGAAGGCTACCTGCAGTTGCAGTTGTTCAGTTCGTTGAGCGGATGGCAGGGCTCTTTCTTGAGCATTGACATCATTCACCCGGACAGCACCGTGACCAACTCCATTGTCACGTTGAGCTCCGGAGGGTTCCAAAACGTCCAGGACCAACCTGACCTGGCGTTGGCCTATGGAGACAGCATCTCCATCACCTACGTGAGCGACNACCCGGACAACGACCAGTACTTCGCGTTCGACATGTTCAACTGCGTCCAGAATTGCATCAGCAACCCGGACGCGTGCAACTCGTTCACCGAGCTNTCCACAGGCGTNTTGTTTTACGGTCCGGCACTCTGCAACGTGGAGCCCGCCTTGGGAACCTGGACGGTGGACGGCGAGCCCAGCGACGGCTTCAGCGTGACCGACGAGTTCAACACCACTTGGGTGCCAGAGGCGCACGGTTTGTACGACCTGTGTTTTGAAGACGCCGACTGCGGCGTCACCACGTGCTACGAGGTGGAGGTGAACCTCCCGCCAACCATCGAATTGAGTGGAGACAGCATCGCGTTTGCATGCGATGGAGATGGGTACGACATCCAAGCGACCGTGTTCGATCCAGGAGACGCAGCCACCATCAACTGGCCATTCCCAGGCAACGACAACGTGCTGGAGAACGAGTACTCGTGGACCCAGTACACCGAGACCACGTTGGTGGTGAACGTGCAAAACGGATGCGGCAGCGCGTCAGACCAGGTGGAGATCACCGCGTCGTTCGAGCCCGTGCTTGAAAACGCGTTCCTGTGTTCCGGGGGCACCGTGGAATTGGACCCCGTGGCGGGCGACCAGAACACCGACCTGGAGTACGAGTGGACGTACAACGGCAACGAGGTGGACGACGTCAACGACAACGAGTGGGAAGTGTCCGAAACGGGGTCATACTGTGTGACCATCACCGACGGCTGCTTCCCCGACGGCGAGAGCGACTGTGCCTTCATCGACTTTGTCGCCGAGCCAGACCTCGACTTGATTTTCCCTGGAAACGCCATCACCGACTGCGATGGAGGCTTGCCCGGCATTGAGGTGGGCGAGTTGGCGGACTTGGGCGTCGACAACGGGTTCTGGGCCAGCAACGCGGAATACGTGGTGACGTGGCCCGATGGCACGGTGACCACGGCGGACAACGGCGACGGCACCCCCTTCTTGGGCGCCACCTGGGATGTGCCGGAAGACACCTTGTTCAACGGGCAGCAGATCTGTGTCACGGTGGAGGACATCTACGATTGTTACTCGCTGGAGACATGCGGTTTGGTGTTCATCGGGGACGACCCTGTGAACGATCCGCAGCCCACCACGATAGAAACCATCTGCGTGGAGAGTGAACTGGTCATCTTCGACTTGAACGCGAACATCAACGGCCCAGACTACTTCAATTTCTCGTGGGTGCTGGAGGCCAACGGCATGGAGCTTGAGTTGAGCAACACGGGGTCCCCCCCTGGCGTGTTGGTGGTCAGCGGCGACGACATCCCCGACGAGTTCTTCCCTCCCTCTGAACCTACCCCGGGAGTGGATCCGGCCAACGACCCNTTCTACACGGGCATCTACGGCACGTTGACTGGCTCGTTNTCGACCCCGTGCTTGCCAGGTGGTTTGGCGCACGAGTACGACGTGATCCTGTCGCAATGCCAAATCGAACCNGTCAACGTCTTCACGCCGCCGACCGACCCGAACGGCAGCTTCTGGATTCAAGGGTTGGAGCCATGGGAGAGCGACGGTGTGCTGGTTCGCATCTTCGACCGCTGGGGCAACAAAGTCTACGAGAACGAGCAGTACACGAACGCCACAGGATGGCGTGGCACAGGTTCTGCAGAGGGCGTGTACTTCTACACCATCCTGCTGCCCAACNGCGAAGAACACACAGGCACAGTAAACCTCTTCCGTCAGAACTGACGTGGCGAAGGCCAAGAAGCAGTTCATTTGCTCGGAGTGCGGCCATGCCCACCCCCAATGGGTGGGTCAATGTGGCCAGTGNAAAGCNTGGAACACCCTCGAGGAGGAGCTGGTGGTGCCTGCCACGAAGCGCGAGAAGCGCTCGGGCATGGCAGANCTGCAAGCGCCCAAGGTTCGTCCCCTGCACGAGGTGGACGTTGCCGAGTTGCCGAGGCTGGACATGGGGGAGAAGGAGCTCAACCGCGTGTTGGGCGGTGGGTCGGTTCCAGGCGGGGTTGTTTTGCTGGGCGGTGAGCCTGGCATCGGCAAGTCNACCCTGATGCTTCAAGTTGCCTTGGCGGTGGGTTCTTCAGGCGCCAAGGTGTTGTACATCAGCGGCGAGGAAAGTGCGGAACAAGTCAGGATGCGGGCCAACCGANTGGGGGCCATCGCGCCTTCGGTGTTGATCTACCCGCAAACCCAGGTTCCGGCTGTGCTGGACGCGCTGCGCCGCGAGAAACCCGCCCTTGTGGTGGTCGACTCCATTCAAACCTTGGACTTGCCTGACCAGGATGGCGTGCCAGGGTCGGTGGGTCAAATCCGCGAATCGGCTGCCGCCCTGACCACGTACGCGAAAGCCTCGGGCACCCCGCTCNTCATGGTGGGCCACATCACCAAGGAAGGTTCTTTGGCAGGCCCCAAGGTCCTGGAGCACATGGTGGACGTGGTCTTGCAGTTTGAAGGCGACCGACATCATGCCTACCGCATGCTTCGCGCAGCCAAGAACCGATTTGGCACCACGGCCGAGTTGGGGATCTATGAAATGACAGGGGAGGGCCTTGCCTCGGTGGANCATCCGAGCGAGGTCCTTTTGGGCGAACGTGGAAGCGCAGAGAGCGGTTCTGCGGTCGCGGTGTCCCTGCAAGGCGTGCGCCCCATGCTCGTGGAGACGCAAGCGCTCGTGAGCACCGCAGTGTACGGAACCCCGCAACGTTCGGGCACGGGGTTTGACTTGCGCCGCCTGAACATGTTGTTGGCCGTGCTCGAGAAACGCTGTGAATTCAAGCTCGGCCAGTTCGACGTGTTCCTGAATTTGGCGGGGGGATTGAAGATTCAAGACCCGGCCAACGATTTGGCGGTTGTGGCGGCCATCCTCAGCTCCAAGCTCAACGTGCCGTTGGACAACCGGACATGCTTTGCAGGCGAGGTGGGTTTGAGCGGGGAAATCCGACCTGTGCCTCGGTTGGAACAACGCATGATGGAGGCTGCACGGTTGGGGATGGAGCGGATGTTGGTGTCNGGCCACGGNTCACACCCCAAGGCACCCAAGGGGCTGACTGTGGTGCCGGTGAAACGCGTCGCGGAGGTGCACCGCGTGATCTTCTAGACGGCCTCGCCCAAGACCACNACGTATTCGCCCCGAGGAGGGTGGCTTTCCAAGTGGGCCGCAAGTTCGTCGACCGTTCCCCTGAGTGTCTCCTCATGCAGTTTGGAGATTTCGCGGCACATGGCCACGGGACGGCCACCCGCCCCAAGGTCTTGAAGTTGGGCAAGCAGTTTGGCCACGCGGTGGGGGCTCTCGTAGAGGACCACGGTGCAAGGGGCCGCGAGCAGCGCCGTCAGCCGTTTTTGTCGGCCTTTCTTGTGGGGCAAGAACCCTTCGAACATGAACCGGTCGCACGGAAGGCCAGAGGTCACCAGTGCCGGCACAAAGGCGGTGGCCCCGGGAAGGCACTCGACGTCGATGCCGGCCTCCACGCAGGCGCGNACGAGCAGAAATCCTGGATCGGAAATGCCGGGGGTGCCCGCGTCGGAGCACAGCGCCAGGGTCACGCCGCCTTCCAATTGTTGGACCACGCCCGTCAAGGNACGGTGCTCGTTGTGTTGGTGAAAGGCCCGAAGCGGGGTGTCGATGCCAAAGTGCCGCAGGAGTTTTCCCGTGGTTCGGGTGTCTTCTGCCAGGACAGCGTGGACCTCCTTCAGCACCTCCAGCGCACGGGGCGTCATGTCGCCCAAATTGCCCACAGGGGTGGGCACCACGATGAGTTTGCCTCCGCTCATGACACGAAGGTGCGGACGATGCGTTTGGCGAACGCTTCTTGAAGTTGTTCCACTTCAGCATCCTCGCCTCTTGGCGACAGGGTTTCCTGGAACAAGGCCATGGCCTCTTCTTGGGTGGCCGCGCGTTCGAGTTTGGCGAGCAGGGCGCTGAAGATTTTTTCTTCTCCGGAGAACAGGACGCTGGTGAATTGGGCGCGGTCCAAAATGCTCATGCCTTCGGCGACACTCGACAACGGTTGCAACGCCAGTTTCTCAGCCAACGTCAATTCTCCAATGCTGGAGAGCAAGTCCACTTGCTGCTCTGGGAGGGTGTCGGGTTTGCCGCGTTCTTCAGCGGTGAGGAGGCGGTTGACAGGGTTGACGGGTGGCGCTTGGGCGGGGGGTTCATCCAGGTCCGCTTGCGCCTGGACGGCCTTTTGCTGTTCCTCGAGCGCGTTGAGGTGCCGGCGCATGATGGCGCCTTCGTGAAGGTGCCTGGTTGCTTCTTCAAACTCTCGAATCAGGTCTGTGTCCCACCCGTGTTGACGCGCCTGATCCAGCGCGTGCTGGCAACGGATGAGTTGCTTTTGAACGTCTTGAATGTCAAGCGGCTCCATGGCTTAAAGGTAGTCTTCGTCGTCGGGGTTCAGCAAGTTGTCCTGCTTGTCCTGCTTGTTCTGATTGCGCCGGTCGCCCCTGTTTTTGCGCCCCAACAAAGACCCCCTTTCCTCGGGTTGGATGTCTTGCGCTGGGGTGCTTGGCGCGTCCTCGGGAACGTCTGGGCCTCCCTTCAAGGCGTTCAGCAGACGGGTCTTTTCCTCGTCGATGGCGTTGCGGCGGTGCTCCTTCGCGGCTTCGCGGTCGTACCGGTACACAGGGGCATCGAGTGGCCCTGACATGTTCAGGAAGAATTGGTTGCCCAAACCGTCGTCCTCCATCACCCCCACGTTGTCGGACGCAGATGCACGAAGGTCACGCAGCGCAAACCCCAAGGTGTAGTCCATCACTTCGTCGAAATGATAATCCCCTTCAATCGAGACGTTCATGGCGGACGACTGAATGGTGGTTTTGGGCAAACGGACGATGTTGCGGGACACGTCCAACCGTTGACTCACGGGGTTGAACGCGACATCGGCAAGGCGCGACCTCAGGTCGTCGGGGTCGACCAATGGGGCCATCAGACGGTGCGCGTCCAAATAGTCGGCCACGTCGTCGAAGACTTCCAGGCCGCGCAACCGTCCGTGGTCGATGGAGGTCTCGACGNTGGCGGTGAATTGGTCGGGNTGCCAGGAGCCGTCCAAGGTCCACGACATCCCNAGGTTGCCNGCNAGCGAAACNGCNCCGCCNAGGTGTTCGTGNCGCAGCAAGGNTTGGTCAAAATTCCCATAGGTCTCAAACAACAAGGGCAACGACACGTCCTCGGCCGCACCCCGCAGCGTCAAGGCCCACCCCGCGCGGCCAGGCTTCAGAGAACCCTCGACTTGGGCCTCCCCTTCAAGCCCGCGAAGGCCCACGCTGAGGAGCTTGCACCGGTCGTGTTGGACCCTCGCTTGGGTCCGGACATCCGTGCATTCCAGCGCACCCCACAAGAGCTGGTCGGAGGCCAAACTGACGGCCAACGCTGACCCCGGAGGCAGCAGGACCGCCTGGCGGCTTGGCTCGCCCGAACTCAGCCACGTGATCCACGGGTCGGCATGCAACGCNCGGGCTGNGATGTCCAACTCGCCTTCCAACGCCCCGCCTCGGAGGNCTTGGACGAAGTCGAGGTTTCGAAGCCTCACGGTGGCGTCGTTTCCCGACCATTGCACGTCGAGGGTTTCGGCGTGCAAGAGGCCTTTTTGGGCCTGGATGTCTGGACACGACAACNGGTATGGCNCGCCTTCAAAGGTGCCCATCCATGCGTCCAACGAGGCGACGCCGTCCAGCTCTGGCAGGACCATCCCTGGCGCCCACTGCNCCGTGCCTTCGGCGTGTGCAGTGCCGGCGGCGGGCCAAGCGGAGGTCAACCATGCGGGCACTTCGGGCCACCATGCGAGCAGGGGCGTCGACATGTCGAGGTCGCCTCCACCAAGGAAGGNCACGCCTCCAGCGCCGTGTGGTGAAGCGCTGCCGGCAAGCTTCCATCCNGGNCCTTNAANCGTGCCNTCGGTCACTTCCCANGTCAGNCCGTCTCGGCTCTGNCGAANGGNGCCTCGGCCTCCGCATTCGCCTTGCAGCGNCATGGTCAGNCCTGTGAAGCCTGGGNCCAANTGAAAATCCNCTTNNGNCGCGNTCCANGNCGCNTGCCAAGANCCGTTTCGGAACGTGGCGNTCCAGCTTGACGGCATGCCCAAATCGCCCCATGTCGCGCCAAGGGACCCCGACCAGAATGCCTTCCAGCTTCACTTGTGTCAGGGTGCTGGCCACGTCGACTTCAGGGGGTTGGTTGGGCCGTTGTGACGCATTCCAAACGATCCCCAAGCCGGACAGGGAGCCCGTGCCTCGGGACGTCCAACCGGTGTCGTCGGTCCACGTCAGCTGACCTTCCGCCTCGACGTCGAGGGGGCGCAACGCAGGGGCATCTGGGTGCGGGAGTTGGACCTTGGACGCGCGGACGTCCCAAGACCAATGCCCTCGCCCTTGCTGGGAGGCGTCCACCTCGCGAAGCTTCCCTTGCCACAACCGGCCGTCTCGGAATTGGGCGTCCACCTGGACGTCTTCCAACACGACCCTGTCCAATCGCAATTCCGCCGCGCTGTCTTCGTGGGTCGCGTTCAACATGGACGAGAGATTCCAAGAACCATCAGGCATTTCCACCACCTGGAGGTGGCCGCCCGACCAGGTCAAGGAGGACAATTCTGGGCGGTTGTCCCACAAGGTCCACACGTCCATTTCNACCCCAATGCGTGTGGCGGCGAGCAACGTGTCCGAGGAGGCNGGCAAGGTGAGTGNNGCTTCCCAAAGGTCCACNCTGATGTTGGGAAAGCCGTTCCACCAAGACANGTCGACGTCTTGGACGACNAGCTCNCCTTTGATTTGGTCGTTGAGCAGGGCCACGCCTTGCTGCTTCCATGCGTCGCCGTACANCTGGGTCAGCGCAGCCACNGCACCCGCAAGACCTGCGGTCAAAGCCANCACAATCCACAC
The DNA here is from genome assembly GCA_002729115.1 of Crocinitomicaceae bacterium. GTDB lineage: Bacteria > Bacteroidota > Bacteroidia > Flavobacteriales_D > Sanyastnellaceae > UBA11663. The sequence goes on from PBWG01000014.1 coordinate 26,989, forward strand.
AACACGGATCATTTTGGATGGGGCGGTGGCGNACATGGAAGGACGAAAGTTCGCAGGCGGGGCTGGGGCTTGAACACGTCTGGAATTCAAGTGTTCACATGAAACGGTGGAGAGCCTCTTCCCCAACGCAATCCCAAACCATCTTTGTGTCATGGACAAGCGAATGTTTCTGAAACTCACCGGCGCCGCGGGCGCAGGACTTGTGTTGAGCCCCTGGTTGGGGTGCGCCCCTGGCGAAGCCACGGACCCCACGACGGGGACGGGCGGGACCACTTTTGGCCCNGAGACGTTCAAGCTTCCCGATTTGGGGTTNGCCAAGGACGCCCTTGNCCCTGGGATCGATGCAGAAACCATGGACATTCACCATGGCAAGCACCACGCGGGCTACGTGCGGAAATTGAACGCGGCGCTGGACGGCACGTCGTCNTCGACGGACGGAAGCTTGGAAGCCCTGTTGGCCGNGGTGANGCCNGAGANNGNGGCCCTTCGCAACAACGGCGGCGGGCACTTCAACCACACCTTGTACTGGGAAGTGCTCCGNCCAGGAGGCCCAGCAACGCCCGAAGGGGATTTGGCAGAATTGATCGGCCGCGACCTCGGCGGGGTGGAGGCGTTTGCGACGGCCTTCGCCCAGGCCGGTGCCACCCAATTTGGCAGCGGATGGGCTTGGCTAATCGTCAACGGCNCGGGCAAGCTGGAGGTCACAAGCACCCCCAACCAAGACAACCCACTCATGAAGAACTGCGTGGACGNCCCTGGAACCCCCATTTTGGGCATGGACGTGTGGGAGCACGCGTACTACCTGAACTACCAAAACCGCCGCAAGGACTACATCCAAGCCTTCTTGGGCCTGGTCAACTGGGAGTCGGTGGCGGCCCGTTTGGAGGGCGCGATGNCCCAGGTCAAGTAAGAAGAACCTTCAGGCCGGGCTCATTCGGAAGCCACTCGCGTGTACGTCACGAGGTCGGTCGACCCATGCTTGACGAGCTTCCGGAACTGGCAGTTGGAACGGGGGTTGAGCTGCACTTCCCGCACCTTGTCCGTGGGGTCGTCGTTCTTGTGCAAGGTGGTGACGCGCTTGTTGCCCAACACGTCCTCCCAGCTTGTCAATGCCCCATCTTGGGAGGCGTCGAAGGACAACACGTCAAGGTGGTTGCCGCGGCGCTGGGCCACCAAGANCATTTTCCGNTTGCTGTCGTCCAAGTCGATGCTGAGCACGTGNCGCCGGCCCCACTTGCGCAGGACACAATTNTTGCCCAGGATGAGGTCGTCGCCNTCGTGNCCNTGAAGNCGGTCNGGGAANATGACCAGCAGCTCGTCCTCCCCGGTGTCGTCCGTGCCTGTGGCGTGGGAGGACCAAATGCCGTGCCATGCGTTGGGGAACGACGTGAGGTCTTTCCGGTTGTACGGCATGGGCTCAGGGAACGTGACCGAGATGCAGCCTGTGGCCAACATGCACAACGCCCCAAGGACCAGAGAAGTGGATTTCAACAACGACATCAGCCAAAAATGAGGGCGAGGATGCCAGCGACCAAACAGTAGGCGCCAAATCCGGCCAAATTGCTGCGCTTCACCAGCCGAATCATCCANGTGCANGCCGCCCATCCGCTGGCAAACGCGGCCAGGGTGCCCACGGCGTATCCAAGCCATGGTCCGGCGGCTTCCGCGGCNGGCTGTTCCATCAAGTCTTTCAAGGTCAACAGGGTCGCACCGCCAATGGGAATCAGGGCCATCAAGAAGGAAAACTTGGCGGCTTCTTCGCGCGAAACCCCAAGCATGAGGGCGGCCCCGATGGTGGACCCAGAACGGGAAATTCCTGGAAGGATGGCGCACGCTTGGGCCAAACCAATGCCCAACGCACGTCCGGCGCCCAGGGGTCGGTTTCCCCCACCGGCGCGTTGCGAAAGCAAAAGNACCAAGGCCGTCACGCAGAGCATCGCGCCCACAAANTTGGGGGTGGCCAAAGCTTCGATGGCGTCTTTGAACCCGAGTCCGAGGACCGCGGCAGGAACCGCGCTGAGCAGCANCAGGCCTGTGTAACTCCGCGCATGGGCGCCGGATTCTCCTGACGTGAACACGTCGCGCACCAACCCCAGGATGTCTTCCCGGAACACGACGACCGTGCTCAATGCGGTGGCCGCGTGGACGAGCACCGTGAAGGTGAGGTCTTCTTCACCGAGGCCGAGGATGGCTTGGCCCAGGGTCAGGTGTCCTGAACTGGACACGGGCAAGAATTCGGTGAGGCCTTGAACCAATCCCAACAAGAGGTAGGACANGACTTCCACGTTACCGCTTCTTCAGGATGGCGTAGAAAATCAATCCGTAGCCGGCCAACACCACGGTGGGGGCCAGCGTGATGCGGCGGAAACTGAAGATGCTTTCGTCGAAGACGTTGGGGTCGTCGGACCCGCCTCCGCTCATGAGTGCGTAGCCCAAAATCAAAGTCGCAATGCCCACGCCNAGCCACACATAGTTGNTGCGGCCAAAGGCGAAGTTGGGGGTGGGTTGTTCTGACGCGTTCATGGTTCGAAATTAAGGCGCTTTGGCAGACGCGACTCAGTGAAGTTTGGACAGGTCGGCGTGGAGGTAACGGTTGACGGCCACCCCGCTGAACCCTGCCCCGAGCACGCCTCCAAGTGTCAGCAGCCCGCCGGCGAGAAGCCCCAGGATGGAGGGGTCGAGGGCCCCCATTTGGGCTTTGAGCAGCGTCATCGTGCCCACCATGGCGGCGAACGCCAGCAACCCAGAACCCAGCCCGAGGACCAACCCTTGCACAATGAAAGGCCTCCGAATCATGCCGGGTTTGGCCCCGACCAATTGCATGTTGCGGATCAAGAAGCGCCGGGCAAACACCGTCAGACGGATGGTGTTGTTCAGCAGCACCAAGGCCACCAGCAAAAAGACCAGACAGACTGCGGCAAGCGCTGGAAACCATGCGTCCAGGGTGTCGTGGATGCTCTGCAAAAGCCCCTCGTTCCACACCACTTCCGCCACCCCGGGGATGACCTCGAACCTGGATGCGGCTTGGGCCAAGGCTGCCGGTTGGGCATGGTCTGGCCGGACCACCACGTCGATGACGGGAGGGAGCGGCACGTATCCGAGGAATTCGACGAAGGATTCGCCGAGCTCCTGTTCCAGTTGGGCCGCCGCCGCCGCGGGGTCCAGGTACGACGCTTGCGCCACGGCTGAATCGGCGGTGACGGCCAGGCGGGCCCCGTCGATTTGGGCTTGGCTCAATTCCCGCTGAAGGTGGACTTGGACGTGCACGTGTTGTTGGAGTTTCTGCGACGCCCACTGTCCAAACAACGCGGCCATCCCGAGCATGCCCACCATGAACAGGGTCAACGACATGCCGACGACCGTGGTGAATTGGGTGGTCAGTTGGGCGCGAGACGCCCGTGGTTTGGGNCGCTGGGAGGAGGCAGCCATGCGTCAAAGATGCGACGCAGAACGCGGAATCGAGGCCGCAAGTTTATTTGGAATGAATCTAGAGATCGTACCTTTGCATCCCCCAAAAAGGGTATTTTTGCTCCAGCATTCAAGCATGCCATGATCAAAGTCAACGACAACGCCCGAGACCAAGTGCAGAAACTGCTCGCAGAGGACGGTTGCCCAGAAAACAGCTTCGTCCGTGTGGGTGTCAAGGGAGGCGGCTGCAGTGGGTTGATGTACCAACTGGACTTCGACCACGAAATGAAGGACGACGATCAGGTGTTTGAAGACAACGGTGTCAAAGTGGTGGTGGACAAGAAGAGCTTCCTCTACCTCGTGGGAACCGAGCTGCGCTACAGCGGAGGCCTCAACGGCAAGGGGTTTGAGTTCCACAATCCGAACGCAAACCGAACCTGCGGCTGCGGCGAGAGTTTTTCACTGTGACACGACACACACATGGCGTACGACGGAGAAGACAAGATTCTGGAGGAAGTNACGGGGAAAGCCTACGAGTTTGGCTTCACCACGGACATCGATTCAGACAAAGCACCGGCAGGGCTGAATGAAGACATCATTCGGCTCATCAGTGCGAAGAAGAATGAGCCGGACTGGCTCTTGGAGTGGCGCTTGAACGCCTTCAAGGTGTGGTCCGACATGGTCGAGCCAGAATGGCCGCACCTTCAATACGAGAAGCCCGACTTCCAGGCCATCAGCTACTACGCGGCCCCCAAGCAGAAGAAGGAGTTGGCGTCGATGGACGACGTGGACCCTGAGCTTCGGACAACCATGGACAAGCTGGGGATTTCTTTGGAAGAACAAAAGCGCCTCAGCGGCGTGGCGGTGGACTTCGTGATGGACAGCGTGAGCGTGGCCACATCCTTCAAAGACAAGCTCGCCGAGCTCGGCATCATTTTCTGCAGCATGAGCGAAGCGGTCCAGGAGCACCCTGAGCTGGTGCGGAAGCACCTGGGCACCGTGGTNCCTGTGCGGGACAACTTCTACGCGGCCCTGAACTCTGCGGTGTTCACCGACGGGTCGTTTTGCTACATCCCCAAGGGGGTGAAGTGCCCCATGGAGCTCAGCACCTATTTCCGGATCAACGAATCGGGGACCGGCCAGTTCGAGCGCACCTTGGTGGTGGCGGACGAGTCGAGCTACGTCAGCTACCTCGAGGGTTGTACGGCGCCCCAACGCGACGAGAACCAATTGCACGCCGCTGTGGTGGAGCTTGTGGCGTTGGACGACGCAGAAATCAAGTACAGCACCGTCCAAAACTGGTACCCCGGAGACGAGGAAGGCAAGGGCGGGGTGTTCAACTTCGTGACCAAGCGCGGCATTTGCCACACGCGTTCCAAAATCAGTTGGACCCAGGTGGAGACCGGCAGCGCCGTGACGTGGAAATACCCGAGTTGCATCCTCAAGGGGGACGACAGCGTGGGGGAGTTCTACAGCGTGGCGGTGACCAACAACTTCCAGCAAGCCGACACAGGCACCAAAATGGTGCACCTCGGCAAGCGCACGCGTTCCACCATCATCTCGAAAGGCATNTCTGCCGGGAAGTCCCAGAACAGCTACCGTGGGTTGGTGCANATCATGCCCAACGCGGACAAGGCNNGGAACTTCAGCCAGTGCGACAGCTTGCTGATGACCGACCAATGTGGGGCGCACACCTTCCCGTACATCGAAACCAAAAACCCCACCGCGCAGGTTGAGCACGAAGCGACAACCAGCAAGATTGGTGAGGATCAAATTTTTTACTGCCTCCAGCGCGGCATCGACGAGGAACAGGCCATCAGCCTGATCGTCAACGGATACGCCAAGGAGGTGCTCAACAAGTTGCCCATGGAGTTTGCCGTTGAGGCCCAAAAACTCCTGGCCATTTCACTCGAAGGATCTGTAGGCTGATGTTGACCATCAAGAACCTCCACGCACAAGTGGAAGACACCCCCATCTTGAAGGGGTTGAACCTCGAAATCGGACCCGGCGAGGTCCACGCCATCATGGGCCCCAACGGGTCTGGAAAGTCGACGCTCGCGTCGGTGTTGGCGGGACGCGAGGATTACGAAGTAACCCAAGGGTCTGTGGATTTCGACGGCACGGACTTGCTCGACATGGATGCGAGCGATCGGGCGCGGGAAGGGCTGTTTTTGGCATTTCAGTACCCCGTGGAAATTCCTGGCGTCAGCAACTTGAACTTCATGAAGGCCGCCATCAACGGCAAGCGTGAGCACCAAGGCCTCGAGCCCATCTCCGCCAAGGATTTCTTGGCGNTGGTGAAGGAGAAGTCGGCGCTTGTGGAGTTGGCCGGCCGGTTGCGCGACCGCAGCGTGAATGAAGGCTTTTCTGGCGGCGAGAAAAAGCGCAACGAGATTTTCCAAATGGCCATGTTGGAACCCAAGCTGGCCATCCTCGACGAAACGGACAGCGGGCTCGACATCGACGCCCTGCGCATCGTGTCCCAGGGGGTGAACGCCATGCGCGACGCCGGCCGTTCCTTCTTGGTGATCACCCACTACCAGCGCTTGTTGGACCACATCGTGCCCGACTTCGTGCACGTGTTGAGCGAAGGACAAATCGTGAAGTCCGGCCCCAAAGAGCTTGCCCTGGAACTCGAAGAGAAGGGGTACGACTGGATCAAAGAACCTGCAGTGTGATGTCGCAGTCCTCGGCAGCCCAAGACTTCGTGGCGAACGTCCAAGTGCCCCAAGGCGCTGCGGCCCCTTTGGCCCAAGAAGGGCAGGAGGGCATGGGCGTACTGCCCGTGCCAACCCGGAAGTCGGAACGCTGGAAGTACAGCCCCATCACGGCCATGTTGGCCCGTCCGGTGGGCACAGCCAAGGCCCCTGAGGGCTGGCCGNCCGACGNGGAGCCCAACCCGGTTCCTGGGTTGGACGCCTACCGCATTGTCTTGGTCAACGGGCACGTGGTGCCCGAGGCGTGCGACTTGCCCGTGGCCGACGGCGTGGTGTGCATGCCTTGGTGCCAAGCCGTGGAAGAAGGCCACTTGGCTGACCTCGATTGGAGCGGGTACCACCGGCGCGAATGGGTGGGCGCGGTGCACGCGGCCCACGCCCAAGACGGCATGTTCTTGCACGTGGCCCAAGGGGTGACCCTGGACCGCCCGGTGTTGGTGCACCACCACACCACAGGCGACCAGGTTGCGGCTTGTCCGCGCCACCGAATTGTGGTGGAAGACCAGGCGCATGCGGAGGTGGTTCTTTGGCACTCGGCCGCCGACGGCGCGACGGGNATGGTGAACGGGGTGTTGGAAGCCCGTGTGGGNGCAGGCGCCCGGTTGGGCTTGGACAAGGTGCAGCACGAGGAGGGCGAGGTGTTTCATTTGGCCCACGAGCATGTGACCCAAGGGAAAGACAGCACCTTCCGAATTCACTCCATGACGGTGAAAGGCCACTGGGTGCGCAACGAATTGAACGTGGTGCAGGAGGGCCAAGGGGCCCACACCATCATGCACGGGGCNTACCTCCCCAAGGACCGCGAGCACGTGGACAACCACACNACNATGGACCACACCGTGCCCAATTGCACGTCCAGCGAACTCTACAAGGGCATCTTGTACGACCGGTCCACGGGGGTGTTCAACGGCAAGGTTTTCGTCCGGCAAGAAGCCCAGTTGACCAACGCGTACCAGCAGAACGCCAACATTGTGGCGGACGCCGGGGCAAGCATCAACGCCAAGCCGGAATTGGAGATTTACGCGGACGACGTCAAGTGNTCCCACGGGTGCACGGTCGGGCAGTTCGACGAGGAAGCCTTGTTCTACCTCAAGTCGCGCGGCATCGGAGACAAGGCGGCCCGGGCCCTGATGGTCCAAGCCTTCATCGGCGACGTCTTGGAAGGCATGGGCCAAGAAGAAGTGGCCCAAGAAGTGGAAACCCTGTTGGCCGACCGGCACGGTTGGTCCTGAACCGTTGCGATGGAAGGGGCGAACCTGGTTCGGCTTGACAAGTTGTTGATCGAACGGGGCCACGTCCCGTCCCGCCCACGCGCGGAACGCATGATTTCTGAGCACGGGGTGCATGTGAATGGAACCCTTGTGCAGAAGCCTGGCAAAAAGGTGCCCCAAGNCGCCGTGTTGGAACTTGTTGCGGAAGACATGCCGTGGGTGTCCCGCGGGGCATTGAAGCTGCTNTCGGCGCTGGACACGTGGACGGATTTGACGGTGAAGGGCAAGCGCGCACTNGATGTCGGATGCTCCACGGGCGGGTTCAGCCACGTGCTNTTGGAGCGCGGGGCCTTGGCGGTGCTCGGCGTTGACACTGGGCGCGACCAGTTCGACCCTGGGTTGGCGGACGACCCGAGGATGGTGGTCCGTGAGTCCACCAACGTGAAAGACCTCACGCCTGCAGAAGTGGATGCGGTGATGGGCGGGCTCCCCGAATTGGTGGTGATCGACGTGTCGTTTGTGGGGCTGAGCCACATCTTCCCTGTCGTGGCGTTGTTGACCCAACCAGGCACGCCGGTGGTGGCCCTGGTCAAGCCCCAGTTTGAAGTGGGCCGGGAACACTTGAGTCGGGCCGGCATCGTGCGCGATCCGTCCATTCGGGCCAAGGCCTTGGAAGCCGCCAAGGCCTCTGCAACTGCCCTGGGCTTTCGCGTGGTCGATGCCCTTGATTCGCCCATTCAAGGTGGAGACGGAAACCACGAGTATCTTCTGCGACTTGAAAGAGTGTTGTCATGAGCCAATCCTTCCCCATCGACGCCATCCGCGCGCAGTTCCCGGTCTTGAACCGGGAAGTGCACGGCAAGCCGTTGGCCTACTTCGACAGCGCGGCGTCTGCCCACAAGCCGTTGGCGGTCATTGAGGCCCAGGCCAAATACTTGGCCGAACGCCACAGCAACATCCACCGCGGGGTGCACGCCCTGGCCCAAGAGGCCACCGAGGCGTACGAGGCGGCCCGNGAGACGGTGCGNGCCCACCTCAANGCGGCGTCCACCAAGGAGGTNCTCTTNGTGGCNGGCACGACCGACGGCATCAACCTCGTCGCCCAAACCTGGGGCCGGGCCAACCTGACTCAAGGCGATTGCATTGTGTTGACACGGATGGAGCATCACAGCAACATCGTGCCTTGGCAAATGCTCGCCCAGGAGCGTGGGCTGGAAGTGCTCGTGGTGGAGTTGAATGAGGACGGGACGTTGGACGGAGACATGTTTGAGGCGCACTTGGCGCGGGAGCCCAAGCTGGTGGCCTTCACCCACGTGTCCAACGCGTTGGGCACGGTGAACGACGTGAAAACCTGGACGCAGCGGGCCCACGANGTGGGGGCGACGGTGTTGGTCGACGGGGCACAAGCCGTGCCGCACCTNGCCGTGGACGTGCGCGACCTCGACGTGGATTTNTACACCTTCAGNGGCCACAAAACGTACGGGCCNACCGGCATCGGCATCCTGTACGGCAAGGAAGCGTTGCTCGACGCCATGCCTCCTTGGCGGGGTGGCGGTGAGATGATCGACACCGTGAGTTTCGAGAATGGGACCACGTTCAATGAGCTCCCGTACAAATTCGAAGCAGGTACCCCGCACATCAGTGGAGGCATCGCCCTGGGGGCGTCGCTGGACTGGATGAACGACGTGGGGCTGGCCGCTTTGACTGGGCACGAACACGTGCTGACCATGCATGCGCACGACGTCCTGGCCGACATNGACGGCTTGACNTTCTANGGAACCGCNCCNTGCAAGGCNGGNGTTGTGTCGTTCTTGGTTGACGGCGTGCANCCGTACGANCTGGGCACGTTGCTGGACCAGCTGGGCATTGCGGTGCGGACGGGCCACCACTGCACCGAGCCGTTGATGGANAAGCTTGGCATTCCAGGCACGGTNNGGGCGTCGTTTGGGGCGTACAACACCGTGGAAGAAGTGGACCGGCTCGCTGCTGGCGTGCGCCGCGCGGTCTCCATGCTGCGCTGAGCCTCCACGGGCGAGCCCCACCGTAAATTTGNGCCATGGCTTCAGTGATCGACGCGCGTCAAGAGGAAATTGCAGAGGAGTTCGCCATGTTTGGCGATTGGATGGAGAAGTACGAGCACATCATCTCGCTCGGAAAGGAACTCGCCCCATTGGACGNCGCCGACCGNGTGGACGACAACCTGATCAAGGNGTGCCAAAGCCGGGTGTGGTTGGCGGCCAAGAAAGGCGACCAGGGTCATGTGGTGTTTCACGCCGACAGCGACGCCATCATCACCAAGGGGTTGGCCGCACTGATGGTGCGGGTGTTGAGCGACGCGCCTGCGGGTGACATTGCCAAGGCGGACCTGACCTTTTTGGACGAGATCGGGTTGCACAGCTACTTGAGCCCGACTAGGAGCAACGGCCTGCAGGCCATGGTCAAGCAGATGAAGCTGTACGGCTTGGCGTTGACGGCGCAGGGTTGATGTCCCCCATGTGGTACAGTCCAATGCCGTGCATGTCCAGCACGGATTGGAGTTGGGCTCGACGCGCCGGGGTGAGGCGTGTGACGTTTTTGGCCAATTGGGCCTGTTGATCGTTCAAACGGTCTCCCTGAAAGTCGGTGTCGCTGGTCGAGTTGGGGTCGACGCCTTGGATGAACGCCTCGGCATCCCACTCCGACGATGCAGGACGCCAATTCCAAGCGTCCAGCACGCGACGGAGAGAGTCTCGAGGTTGCAAGGCCAAGTCGCAGTAGTGCACAGCCACGACCTCGTCCGACCCGGCGTACCGCTCCCAGATTGCCCCATCCGTCAACGCCCAAAAGTGCAGTTGCCGTTCGATGTCGTCGTCGACCCGCTTCAGCTCGGGCCAGGCACGGTGCAAGGCCACGTGTCCAGGAAAAGCGACCTCGGGGTCGACCTCCATGGGGCGGGGCCCAAAGGCACGCACCTGAGACGTGACGATGTCCAGCGGGTGGCGCATGAGGAGCAGGGGCTTGTGCTGGAGGGGCTGCTCCAAAAACCAGGGAAGCAGGGCGTTGGCCCGGACGTATTTGAACAGCAGTTGCTGGGCTTGAAGCGCCTGCCGTGCGCCTGTGCGTGAGGCTGTCCAGGGGTTGTGCATGCGGCCCGACATCATTTCTTTCAGGCAATCCTGGTCAAGGGGCCCCATCGCGTGTTCGTGGGGGCGGTCTCCCCAGNCAGGGCGNCCCACGCCTTNGGNNGNGTGNAGGGGTTCCCANATGGGGACGACGCCCGGCAGCTGGGAGAGCATGGACATGAGCCAGGTGCTCCCNCCNCGTGNNGAGCTGAACANGTGCAGCCCTTCGTCNGGAATGNAANGNGCGTCGNGCNAGCACNNGCGCNGCCANCCGGGATTCNAGGGCCTGCCNGAGGGACATGNCGTGAAGGTAAGGTTCTACCTTTGGGCCGTGAAGTCCAAACTCCTCGGCTCTTCAGGCTTGATGCTTGNNGTCAAGCTCCTCGGCGCGGCNTCGGCGTACGCCTTGGCGTGGCTGGTCGGCCGNGGNTTTGGCCCNGAGGCGTACGGGCAGTTTGAGCTGGGGCTGACNGTGCTCACCATGGCCGCCATGTTTTCTCGGNTGGGGCTGGACGCGGTGATGGTGAAATGGCTGGCGGCGACCCAAGTGGACGGNCATGTGGGGGTGCAGCGCACGCTGGCCCGCCGCGCGGCAATTTGGGTGTTGGGGGCGTCCTTGGTTTTGGCGGGATGGCTTTGGTGGGGAAAGGCGTGGCTGCAGCAGGGCTTGGGTGGAGACGAGGCGCTGTGGACGGCGGTGGCCTGGGGTGTTCCTGCGATGGCCTTGTGGGGCCTGGCTTCTGAAATGCTTCGCGGGCTGGGCCGCATGGCGGGTTACGCGTCTGTCCAGCAAGGTGTGCTGACGGCGCTGGCAGTGGTGTTGATGCTGGTGTTGGACTTGGAGGTGGTTCCCGCCTTTGGGCTCGCGTTGTTGGTTGTGGCTTCGGTGGCCGTGGGCCAAGTTTTTGGGTCTTTGCCCACAGGGTCCAAGGACGCCACTGTGCCTCCGGCCTACAGGGGGAGCGCGATGTTGTCCACCGGGTGGCCCATGTTGCTTGGGTCGGCCATGTTTTTGGTCATGAGTTGGACAGACACCCTGCTTTTGGGTCATTTCATGGACGAGGCCGAGGTCGGGGTGTACCGNGTGGCGTTTCGCTTGGCGGCGGTTATCACCTTGGTGCAGGCCGCCGTGAACAGCTACGCGGCGCCTTGGTTTGCGGAGCGCCACGCCGTGGGCGACGACCAAGGGTTGCGCCAGGCCTTGGCCCAAACCACAGGCCTCAACGTGGCCTTCAGCGTCCCGGCCTTTGTGGCCCTGGCCGCGGCGCCGACGTGGTGGCTGGGGTGGTTTGGACCTGCCTTCGAGGAAGGGGCGGCTTGCATGCTCTGTTTGGCGATGGGCCAACTTGTCAACGCCCTGTGCGGCCCGGTGATGTATTTGCTGAACATGACGGGTCACGAGCGTGTGGCGCAGCGGATTGTCTGGGTGGCGGCCCTGTTGAACCTGGCGTTGAATGTGTGGGCCATCCCGCGCTTTGGCATCTTGGGCGCGGCCGCTTCCACCGCCGCGACCATGGTGTTGTGGAATGTGGCGGCGGCTGTGGCGGTTCACAAGCGGTTGGGGCTCTCGGTCTGGACGGTGTTGCGGAGCTTTGCACAACGAACGAAGGCATGAGTCAAGGGACGTTGAAGCGGGTCAATTTTTTTGTCATTGGGGCGGCCAAATGCGGCACGACCACCCTGCATGCGCGGCTCAACCGCCATCCAGAAGTGTTCCTCAGCCCCCTCAAGGAGCCCAATTACCACAGCCGAGCAGACCTGGACCCCAGCCGNTTNTCCAAGGCGTTCAAGGCCAACACNAAGCTGGACCACGCCGACTACTTGGCNNTGCCGGACCCGTTGCCGGAGCGGCAGGNGGGGTTCTTGCGAGACGCCGAGGAATACGCGAGGCTGTTCTCCGGGGCGACGGACGCGCACCGCGTCGTGGGCGAGTGCAGCACGTCGTACTTGTGGTCCCCGAGCGCGCCGGAATCCCTGCGCCGTGACCATCCAGACGCCCGCATTGTGGTCAGTCTGCGTGACCCGGTGGAACGCATTTTCTCGCACTACTTGATGGCCCGCAAATACGGATTCGTCAAGGGGTCGGTGGTGGACGCTGTCCGCGCAGACATGAAGCACCCCGACCCGTCTTGGGGGCGAAGCGAATTGTTCTTGGAGCTCAGTTGTTACCAGGCCCAGCTTGCCCGCTGGAAGGCCGTNTTTCCTCCNGAACAACTCATGGTGCTGCAATCCACAGACCTCCGGAAGGAAGNNACCTNNTGGACGCTCCANGAGTGGTTNGGGCTCACGCCCANGGANTTGTTGGCNGGNGAGGGCGCCCAAAACGCAAACACCGCTGGGNTGTCTCGGTTTGAAGGCCTCAACCGCATCTTGACCCAAACCGGCCTCAAGCATGTCTTGGGCGCGGCCNTGCCAAGCGGATTGAAAGAGCGGCTTTTGGGATGGTACTACAGCGCGGATGNGGTGCCCCAAATGACGGCGGAGGAGCGCGAGGCGCTNACGGCCTTGTTGGCCCNGGCCCAGTCGTGATGCGCACNCCTTGGGCGTTGGGGGCAATCTGATCCTTGAGCAGCTCCAGCCGGTTGACTTCCTCTGCGAAAGCTTGTTGGGCACTGGCTTCGATGGGCTCAGAGGGCGGGAACTCCTCCCGCAAATGGTCCACCTGCTTGCCGTGTTTCCAAAACCGGAAACACACGTGGGGACCTGTGGCCAAGCCCGTTTGTCCCACGTACCCGATGACTTCGCCTTGCCTGACGTTTTGGCCTTTCTTGACAGCCCTGCGGGACATGTGGAGGTACTGCGTTTCGTAAGTCTCGTTGTGCCGAATCTTCACGTACTTCCCGTTGCCGTTGGTGTAGCTGCTCTTAGTCACCACGCCGTCCCCCACCGCCACAATGGGCGTGCCGTGCGGCGCAGCGTAGTCTGTGCCGAAGTGCCCTTTCACCTTCTTCAAGACAGGGTGGAAACGCTTGGGGTTGAAACGGCTTGAAATGCGGCTGAATTCCACCGGCGCTTTGAGGAAGGCTTTCCGAAGCGATCCGCCTTCCAAGTCGAAGTAGTCGTTGCCGTCTCCTTGGTTGAAAAGGTACGCCTCTTTCTCGGCGTNCCAATGGGTGAATCGGCTGGCCAGCACCTCGGGCATCCCCACCGGTTCGCCGTTGACCGTCTCNCGNCGGTACAANACGTCAAANGNGTCNCCNGGTTGGACCCGGCTGAAGTCGATGGTCCAGGCGTACACGTTGGCCATGGACACCGCAAGNTTGGTGGGGTGTCCGCCTTTCTCNAGGTCCAAATACAAACTGCTCTCGATGCTCCCCACAGCCCGGGCGTACACCGTGTCCACNGGGTACGAACCCAGCTTNACCCCGAGGGTGTCGGCCAGCGAGAAGACGGCGTAGTCCTTNGGGTTGCGCTCGTAAATGAACCATTGGGGCGCCAGGCCCACGCGCTTGCCGAGGCTGTCCCGCACGGGCAGCGACGCCAACCACCACTCGCGGCCNGCACGCATGTTNCGAACGTCGTACGTCGGTCGGCTGTTGGCGGCCAAGGTGGCCACCTTGCCTGGGCCAATGCCCGNNGGGTCGAGAAGGTGGGACAAGCTTTGTCCTGATTTCACCTGNCCGGAGTCCACCACAAGGCTGTCCCACACCACCCCAAAACGGTACGTGGGCTCAGGCAGGGGGGGTGCAGAGAAGCCGCCCATCCCTCGGTCGCCGCCGCCGCAAGAAACCCACGCCAGGAGCAAAGCCCCAAGCACGGCCCAGGTCCATGTCCGCCGAACCGCCGTCATGAATCCTGGCCGAACACCTCCTTCAACACCCATCCTTTGCCCCACTCGTTCAGCTCGGTTTCATTCCAGTGCTCTGGGAAGAACACCCGCTTTTGGAAGCGCGGTGGCAAGTACTTCTGCCAATTCGTGCCTCCTGTGGCCGCGAGGTCCACGGGATCTTTGTGCAGGTACCTCACCGCGCTCTTGTAGTGCGCCAAAGGCCAGTTCACATTGACGTTGGTGTCGAGCCAGCGCAGGGCGTGCACCAATTCGTCCGAAGGCCCATCGGGCAAGGCCGCGGCGAGCTTGCGGATGTTGCAGGTGAACATGCGGCGGGCGAGACGCTCCAACTCTTCGTCGTATTTGCCTTCAAATTGCTTGAGTGTCAGGGTCTTCTTGCCGCTTGACAATTCGACAGCCCCTTCTCGCCAATACAGGTGCGACATCAATTCGGGGATGTCGTGGGCGGTGTGTTCCGTGTATTGGTCGCGGAGGTTGTGGTGCACAATGCGGTCCAACGACGTGGCGCAGAGTTCAATCTTTCGGTATTGGGCGCTTTGGAATCCCGAAGCAGGAAGCAGCGACATGCGAAACTTCATGAACTCCTTGGGGTCCATGCCGTCGACCATGATGTCGAAGCTGGTGGTCAGCGCCTCGAAGTAGCGGTTGACCCGGCGCACACGTTCCAACAGGAAATCGTTCTCCACCACCCCTCCGTGGGCCTTCGCGGTGTCTGACATGAGCTCAAACTCATGCAGCGTCAACTTGAAGTACAGCTCGGTGATTTGGTGGTAGACGATGAAGACGACCTCGTCGTGGAACGACGTTTGGGGACGCTGCAAGCTGAGCAGCGTGTCCAGGTGAATCAGGTCCCAATACGTGCGGTAGTCGGCGTACAGCAGGCCGTCGAGGTAGCTGCTGAGGTCTTGCCCCATGGCCGCGTACTTTTCCTGAAGCAGNTCNAGNTTCTGGAGGATCGCAGGGTCAAANGAGGGNGAGGTGTTCTGTTCCGTGGACATGCAGGCAAGTTCGGAAAGCCCCCGCCTGCNGACGCCNCCNNCCTTTCNCNGGTTGTCCACCGCCCCGTGGGCGTAATCCGAGGTCACTCGACCGTGGCGATGCACTTCAACTCAATGGCAATCGGGGTCGGCAAGCGGTTGATTTCCATGGTGGTGCGGCAAGGCTGGTTGTCCTTGAAGTACTCCGCGTACAAGCGGTTGAANGTGTGGAAGTCGCGGTNCATGTCGACCAAAAACACGGTCACATCCACCAGCTGGTCCCAGCTGCTTCCGCTGGCTTCCAAGATGGATTTGACGTTNGCGAAGACGCTGTGAACCTGGGCCTCGAAATCGAACGCCTTGAAGTTGCCGTTGTGGTCGAGCTCCAACCCGGGCACCCCGCTGTCGTTCGCGTCGCTTCCTGCCGTCCGTGGACCGACGCCGCTCAAGAACAAGAGGTTGCCCACGCGGCGGGCGTGGGGGTAAAGGCCCACGGGTTTGGGCGCGTCGGAGGTGGAAATGCGTTCGCTCATGACACGAAGGTAGGTCGGCCTCGGCGCCTGCCGCAGTACCTTCGGGGCATGCGCTACCAGAAACTCCCCTCAGACCTCTACGTGCAGAACCGCGAGGCGTTTATGAAGGCCATGAAGCCCGGCGGATTGGCCCTGTTTTTCAGCAACGACATCTACCCCACCAGCGCCGACGGCACGCTGCCATTCAAGCAGCACGCCGACATCTTTTACTTGAGCGGCGTGGACCAGGAGGACACGGTGCTCTTGCTGTTTCCGGACGCGCACAACCCGGCGGACCGCGAGATTTTGTTCACGCTGGAGACCAACGAGGAGCTGGCGATTTGGGAAGGCGCCAAGTTGACCAAGGCGCAGGCCACCCAAGAGACGGGGATCGCCAACGTGCAGTGGACATCTGCGTTCGAGCGGACGCTGCATCGTTTGATGGCCGAGGCCCAGGCGCTGTATTTGAACGACAACCAGCACACCCGCGCCAAG
>PBWG01000015.1 GCA_002729115.1 Crocinitomicaceae bacterium
TTCCGCTGTCGCTGAAACGCGCGACAGAGGGCGTGGTGTTGCCGTTGCTGAACGAGGTGATTTCAGATTTGTCTCGCTTGGCCTTGGAATGGAAAGATGTGCCGATGTTGGCGCGGACGCACGGGCAGCCGGCGTCGCCCGTGACCCTGGGAAAAGAGCTCCAGGTATTCGTGGAGCGCTTGCGCAGCCAGCGCGTCGGACTTGCCGATGCCGTGTATGCCGCTAAATTTGGCGGCGCCACCGGGCAATTCAACGCCCACCGGGTGGCCTACCCTGAAGTGGACTGGCCTGCCTTTGGCCAAGCCTTCGTCGAGGACAAATTGGGCCTCACGCGCACCCCGTTGACCACGCAGATTGAGCCGTACGACCACCTCGCGGCTTGGTGCGATGCTTTGCGCCGCATCCACACGGTGATCCTCGATTTGGACCGGGACGTGTGGACGTACATCTCCATGGACTATTTCAAGCAAAAGATTGTGGCCGGGGAAGTTGGGTCTTCCGCCATGCCGCACAAAGTCAACCCCATCGACTTCGAGAACAGCGAAGGCAACCTGGGGGTGGCCAACGCCTTGTTGGGTCATTTTGCCGAGAAGTTGCCCGTTTCTCGATTGCAGCGCGACCTCACCGACAGCACGGTGATGCGCAACCTCGGGGTGCCCCTTGGGCACAGCGTCATCGCCATGAACGCCACCCTGAAGGGGCTTGGTAAGCTGGTGTTGAACGGGGACAAGATTGCCGCCGACTTGGAGGCTAATTGGGCCATTGTGGCCGAAGCCATCCAGACCATCCTTCGGCGCGAAGCTTACCCCGAGCCGTACGANGCNNTGAAAGCCTTGACCCGNACNAACGGCACNATCAACCAGNCGGTGATGCGTGAATTTGTGNANGGNTTGGACGTGTCCGACGCGGTCAANGCGGAACTGAATGCCATCACCCCAGCGAATTACCTCGGGTTCGCTTCAGACTTGGTGCGCGGATGAGGTCCGTTTGGACCCTGATCCCTTTGATTCGTCACCAGCGGGGCCAAGTGCTGTTGGTGGGGGTGCTCCATGCGTTGAGCGCTGTGCTGTCGTTGTTCACCTTCCTGTCCGTGGTGCCGTTTTTGCGCATCCTGTTTGGGGCCGCGCCCAGCGCGGGATCACAAGAAGGGGTTCTGGCGTGGTTCAGCCTCGGATTCGACCGGTTCGTGCAATCGGAAGGGGCGTCCGTCGCTCTGGCGGTGTTGTGCGGCGCGATGGTGGTGCTGGCGNTTCTNAAAAATGCTGTGCAATACGCGGCGCTGTACGTCATGGCAGGCATCCGCACTGGGGTCAGCCGGGATTTGAGGCAAGACCTTTACGGCAANCTCATGTCCATGCCCATGGCGTGGTTCTCCGAGTCCAAACGCGGGGACGTCATGAGCCGATTCACCCACGACTTGATGGANGTGGAGCATTCGGTCATCGGCTCTTTGGAGGCGTTGTTGAAGTCGCCGCTCATGGTCCTCGTCAGTTTGGCGACCCTCTTGGCCCTGAGTTGGGAGTTGACGTTGTTTGCGTTCGTGCTTTTGCCGGTGACGGGCGCGNTGATCAGCCGTTGGTCCAAGCGGCTCAANCGTCACGCNCAGAAGGGAAAGGAAGAGCTTGGCCAATTGGTGACNGTGTTGGAGGAAACGTTGTTGGGCATGCGGATCGTGAAGGCCTTCAANGCCGAGGCACAATTCACAACGTCCTTCTCCGAGCGGAACCACGGTCACTTCAAGGCGATGCGCCGAATGCACCGACGCGAAAGCATGTCTTCCCCGATGAGCGAGGTCATNTCGTTGTCGGTGATGGCGCTCNTGTTGGCCTACGGAGGGTCGCTCGTGCTCGCTGGAGATTCGGCGTTGTCGGGGGATTGGTTCATCGGCTACTTGGTGGTGTTTTCGCAAATCATCCCCCCAGCGCGTTCCCTGGCCGACGGGTACTTCCGCGTCTCGAAGGGTGTGGCTTCTTTGGACAGGCTCAATGAGTTGTTCGAGGTGTCGTGGTCCAAGGAAGCAGATCTGGGGGATGCAGGTGCCGAAGCCCCCACATGCCGGCGGGCGCTGGTCTTCGAGGATGTGGTGTACCGTTATCCTGAGCAGGATGCCCCTGCGTTGAACGGCCTGAACCTCACCATCCCTGCCGGTCAAGTGGTGGCCTTGGTGGGGCTTTCGGGGTCGGGCAAAACCACGGCGGCGCACATGCTGAGCAAGTTTGCCAATCCAGACAAAGGCACGTTGTGGGTGGACGACACCGACTTGAGGACGGTGTCAGGCCGTGCTTGGCGCGCGAAATTGGCCGTGGTCACCCAGGACGCGTTGCTCTTCCACGGGTCCATCGCCGANAACATTGTGTTGGGCGATCCCACGCCTGATTGGGCNAGGATGCGTCGTGCTGCGGAAGCGGCGCACGTGTTGGAATTTGCGGAGTCGTTGCCCGAAGGGTTGGACGCCAAAGTGGGGGACAGCGGTGGCAAGCTCAGCGGGGGNCAGCGTCAGCGTGTGGCGTTGGCGCGGGCNTTNTACCGAGANGCGGATGTGCTGCTCTTGGACGAGGCGACGTCCGCCTTGGACGCCAGTTCCGAGTCGATGGTGCAACAGGCGCTGGAGCAAGCGGTGAAGGGGAAAACGGTGGTGGTCATCGCCCACCGCATGTCGACCATTCGGGAGGCCGACACCATTGCGGTGCTCGAGGGTGGCCAAGTGGTGGAGCAAGGAACGCACGACGAGCTGATGGCCATGGGGGGGCGCTACGCCGAGTTGGATCAGCTGCAACGGGGAGGGTGAGCGCGATGTTTGTGTCAGGATTCACGTTCATCAACAGCGCCGTCAGATTCGACTATCCCATCGTCGAGGCGATCCAGAGCATCATGCCGCTGTGCGACGAAGTCGTTGTGGCCGTTGGCGACGCCCAAGACGGCACACGTGCGTTGATCGAGGGCATCGACTCGGACAAGATCCGCATTGTCGACACTGTGTGGGACCACTCCTTGCGTGAAGGCGGGCGGGTGCTGGCGGTAGAAACCGACAAGGCGTACGCGCATATTTCGCCCAAGGCAGACTGGGCGGTGTACATCCAGGGCGACGAGGTGCTCCATGAACAAGATCTGCCCGCGATCCGGGAGGCCATGGAGCGCCACCTGTCTCGGAAGGATGTGGACGGTCTGTTGTTCAAGTACAAGCATTTCTATGGGTCGTACGATTTCGTGGGCGCGTCGGACCGGTGGTACGCCCACGAGGTTCGCGTGGTCCGCGCGGTGTCTTCCGTGAAATCGTTTCGAGATGCCCAAGGGTTTCGCATCCGGCACAACGAGCCCCTTCGGGTTCTGCCGGTGGACGCCACCGTGCACCATTACGGGTGGGTGAAGCCGCCCCAGGTGATGCAGGACAAGCGCGTGCAATTCAACAAGCTCTGGCACGACGACGAATGGGTGGAAACGCACGTGGTTGGCCCAGAGTCGTTTGCCTACGAGGATCACATTCGGTCGCTGCACCGGTTCGAGGGGCCACACCCTGAGGTGATGCAGCGCAGGGTGGCCGCCATGAATTGGACCTTTTCCTTCGATCCGTCCCAGAACCGATGGACGTGGAAGGAGCGCCTCAAGTCGTTGGCCAAAAAGATGGGCATCAACCCCAACTACGCCAACTACAAGTTGCTCCGCCGTTGAAGGAGGGCATGTGCCACCTGGGTTGCCCCGTCTTGTCAAAAATGGCCCACATTTGTCCATGCCTCGGTTGACCTGGATGCTTCGAAGCCGTTGTCCCCAATGCGGGCAGACCCATTTGTTTGTGGAGCCCAACGCTTACAAGCTTCGGAGCACCGCCCACATGCACAAGGGGTGCGCGGCGTGCGGAGAGGATTTCGAGCGGGAGCCGGGCTTTTACTTTGGGGCGGCGTACGTCAGTTATGCCTTGACTGTGGCCCTATGGGTGGCGGTGCTTGTGGCGATGATGGCATTCGACGCGTGGGGCTGGATGGAGTTTGGCATGTTCACCCATCCTGGCACCTACCTGACGACGGGATGCACCTTGCTGTTGGCGCTGATGCCGGTGATTTACAGGTTGAGCCGTTCCATCTGGATTTCGATGTTCACGAAAACCCGGGCATGAAAAAAAGGGACCCTCACGTTTGAGCGTCCCTTTCAAACCAAATCGCCTGATTCATTGCGCCGTTGCCAGCGCATTAACCAAAACCGAGTCCCTATACCGGTGCAGGTTGCAAAAGGTTACACCCCCTGGTAAAAAAATCTTCAAGCTTGCTTGGAGCGCTCCTTGTCGGCCTGGTCGCCTTGCACACGGATGCTCTCTTCGTGGACCGAAGCCAGGATTTTTGACAAGAAGTCGTGGTTCAAGCCCATTTGACTGGCCCAATCCAACCGGCTCTTCACGATGTCCCGCCAGCGCGCCACGCTCAACAAGGACCACTTGTTGCGGTGCTTCAAAGCGCCAATCTCGCGGGCAAGGGTCATGCGCTTGTCCAGCATGTGCAACAGCTGCTCGTCCACGCTGTCGATTTGGAGTCGGAGCGCATCCAAGGATTCTTGCGCGTCGTCGTTGACGACATGTTGGACGGGCACGTCCAATTGGGCGAGCAGCTGGTCCAGGGCGGTCGGCGTGATTTGTTGCTCGGCGTCGCTCAGGGCTTGGGCAGGAGCGGGGTGACTTTCAATCATCAGCCCTTCCATGCCGAGGTTCATGGCGCGTTGGGCCACGTCTTGCAGGTGTTCGGCCTTGCCTGAGATGTGGGAGGGGTCGCAGAACAGCGGGACCTCCGGCATCTCCGACCGCAACGCAATGGGGATCTCCCACATGGGCGCGTTGCGGAATTCCGAGCTGCCGTAGCTCGAAAAGCCTCGGTGCAATCCACAAACCTGCCCACGGGTGCACGAGGCGACGCGTTCCAGCGCCCCAATCCACAACTTCAAATCGGCGTGCATGGGGTTCTTGACCATGACCAAGAGGTCGGTGCCCTTGAGCGCTTCGGCGATCGCTTGAACGGCGAAGGGACTCACGGTGGTGCGTGCCCCGATCCAAACCGCAGACATGCCGGCGTCCAGGACCTTTTCCACGTGCTCTGGGGTTGCAACCTCGGTGATGGCTTTGAGTCCCGTCGTGGCCTCGGCTTCCATGAGCCAAGGGAGGGCTTGTTCACCCAGTCCTTCGAAAGAGTTGGGCCTGGTGCGCGGCTTCCACAGTCCAGCGCGAAAGAACTGAACTCGTCCGCCCTCTGCCAAGGATTGGGCCGTGTGGAGCACCTGCTCTCTGGATTCTGCGCTGCACGGGCCAGCCACCACCACGGGACGTTTTTCTTGTCCAATTGGGTGGTCGGCCGAGAAGCGGGCAGATGGGTTTCCATGCACCATGACACAAAATTACGGGTCGACGGCATGGACGCCTTGCTTCTCGCCACAAAACGGCGGGTTTCAGGCACAAAAAAACCCCGACGCGTGCGTCGAGGCTTTTGAAGTACCCAGAACTGGACTCGAACCAGCACGCCCGAAGGCACAGCCGCCTGAAGACTGCGCGTCTACCAATTTCGCCACCTGGGTAAGCGGAGGCCGCAAAGGTAACGCATCGGAATTGAAGTCAACTCACTTCAACGTGCTCGGGCAGACAAAATCTGTGGTGGGGATGGAGGTGGCTTCGATGGCTTTGAATCCACCCAACACGTCGATGCCGTTGTGGTATCCACGGGCCTTGAGCATGGAGTGTGCGATGACGCTCCGGTACCCTCCGGCACAGTGGATGTAGAAGAGTGTGTCCTTCGGAATGCATTCAAGGCGGTTGCCCAAGATTTCCAAGGAAGCGTGTGCGGCACCTTCCACGTGCGAGGCGCTGAATTCGCCGTCTTTTCTTACGTCCACCACGCAGGTGTCCGGATGGTTGGCCAACACGTGTTCAAACGCTTCGGCGTCCACAGTTTCGATATAGTCGGTCTCCTTGCCTGCCGCCACCCATGCGTCGACGCCTCCTTCGAGGTGGCCCAAGACGTTATCGAACCCGACCCGCGAAAGGCGGGTGATGGCTTCTTCGATTTGGTCGTCGTTGGCGATGAGCAAAATCGGTTGCTTCACGTCGACAATCACCGCGCCAACCCACGGGGCAAACCCGCCCTGCAGCCCGATGAACGTCGACCTTGGGACATGCCGTTCGATGAACTCCGCCGTGGGCCTGACGTCCAGCACCACCGCCGAGGTTTCGTTGGCCGCGGCTTCGAACGCGTCGGGGGACAACGCCCGCGTGCCGCGTGCCATCACGTCGTCGATGCTTTCGTACCCACCCTTGTTCATCGCCACATTCAGCGGGAAATAGCCGGGAGGGGGCAGGAGGCCGTCAAGGACTTCGTGCACGAATTCGTCTTTCGTCATGTCCTCGCGCAACGCGTAGTTGGTCGCTTTCTGGTCGCCCAGGGTCCCCACGGTTTCCTTGCTCATGTTCTTGCCGCAAGCCGACCCAGCGCCATGGCCAGGGTAGACGATGGTCTCGTCGGGGAGCGTCATGATTTTGTGGCGAAGGCTGTCGTACAAATGTCCCGCGAGGTCCTCCATGGTGAGGTCGCTTTTCTGCGCCAAATCAGGACGCCCCACGTCCCCCAGGAACAAGGTGTCGCCTGAGAAAATGGCGTGGGGTTGGCCTTGCTCGTCCCGCAGCAAGTACGTGGTGCTTTCCATGGTGTGGCCGGGGGTGTGGAGCACTTCAATCTCCACGGCGCCCACTTGGAGGCGTTCCCCGTCTGTGGCGATGTGCGCGTCGAATCCTGGGTTGGCGTTGGGGCCAAACACGATGGGGGCGCCTGTCTTCTCAGCCAGGGTCACGTGACCGGACACGAAGTCCGCGTGGAAGTGCGTTTCAAGGACGTATTTGATGCGGGCGCCTCGGCCCTCCGCCAAATCGAGGTAGGGCTGCACCTCCCGAAGGGGGTCAATGATGGCCATTTCCCCTTGGCTTTCGATGCAATACGCGCCTTGGGCGAGGCAGCCAGTGTAAATCTGCTTGACTTCCATGGCGACAAAGGTAAAGCCTCGGTTCAACCGTGCACGGGACACCTGAATCACCCTGATGCGTAACCCAAGTGGCTCAAGAACCGCCTGAGGACGAGTGCTGCTGAGCCATGGCTTGGTTGCGTTGCGACACGGAGCCGGGACGTTCAAACTCGGCCAAGGCGTCGTCCACGTTCAGTTGAAAGGTGACACCTCCTTCGTCCAAGAAACCGTCCGACGCGAGGCTGTCGCGAACAGGGCCGATGGCGCCGGCCAGACACACCTCAAGGCCAGCCGCCCGCCACTCTTGAAGCAAGTTTCTGAAGGTCGCCCGGGCACTTGCGTCGATGTGGGAAATGGTGTCGGCTTGAATGACGATCAACTCAAGCGGGTCGCCTTTGCGGGTCACCCAATCTTGAAGGGTGCGTTTGAAGTGGCTCTGGTTGGCAAACGTCAACGCACCGTCGTAGCGGACCACGAGCACTTCGGGCAAAACCACCGCTTCCTGGAAACGTGCCACATTTCGGTGCACGCCGTGGACGTTGCCCAGAACAGCGTGGTGGGGGGTCATCATTTGACGAATCCAAAGGGCCAAGGCGAGGCTGACCCCCACGCCAATGCCTGTCGGCAAGCTCACAAAGAGGGTGACCAGGAAGGTTATTGCCAGCACGCCAGTCTCCCATTTGTCCTGGTTCCAAAGCTTGCGAGGGAACCGCATGTCCACCAGCCCGACCACCGCCACCAGGACCACGGCCGCAAGAACGGCGTTGGGAAGGTGGTGAAAGAGGGGGGTCAGCAGGACCAAGGTCAACGCCACCACCGCCGCCGCAACCCAGGCTGTGACCGGTGTCTTGCCGCCGGATTGCTCGGTGACGGCCGTGCGGGAAAACCCTCCTGTGGTCGGGTAGCTTTGGAACAACGCGCCGAGCACGTTGGCCATCCCCAGGGCTTTGAGTTCTTGGTTGGCGTCCACGTCGTAGTCGTGCCTTTCTTCCACGGCTTTGGCCACGCTGATCGCTTCCATGAAAGCCACCAAGGCCAACGTCAACGCCACAGGGAGCAAGGTCTGCACATCTGACAATTCCCACGAGGGAAGCCCTGCAACCGGGAGGCCGCGGGGGATGTGGCCCACCACTTGGACGCCTTGTGCTTCGAGCCCCATGCCCCAAGACACCGCGACGCTGCCCAACACGACCGTCAATGCGGCGGGCACTTTGGGGCCCCACACCTTCAGACCCGTGAGAATTCCAATGGCTCCGATCCCCACGCCCAACGTCAGTCCGTGGGTGGACGCCGCCGCCTCCATGATGTGGCCCAACACCACGTGCACTTGGTTGCTTCGCTCGCACGCAACCCCAGCCAAATGCGGCAATTGATTCAGTCCAATCAAGATGGCTGCGGCCGAGGTGAATCCACTGATGACGGGCCTGGAGAGAAATTGGACCAAGAACCCCATGCGCAACATGCCCATGGCCCATTGCGTGAGGCCCATCATGACGGAGAGCAGAAGCGCTAGTTCAATGTACCGATCTGTACCCGCCAAGGCCAGTCCGCCAAGCCCCGCAGCCACCAACAGGCTGTCCATGGCCACAGGTCCCACCGCCAAGTGCCTCGAGGTGCCGAAGAACCCGTAGACAATTTGAGGAACCAAGGCTGCGTACAGGCCATACACCACAGGCAGGCCAGCAATCATGGCATACGCCATGCCCTGAGGGACGAGCATGATGCCCACCGTCAGTCCAGCAGGCCAATCTCCGCGCCATTGCGCCTTGGAATAGGCGCGCAACCAAGTTGAAGAAGGAATGTGGGGGAGAAGTCGCACAGGGCCAATCAATGACTGGCAAGGTACGCGCCCTAGCGAGGAGGGTGTGTGACCCTGGTTGCCCCATGCTCAGAAGGTGGCCATTTCAATGGCGTTGCGATGCAAGGAAAGCACCCCCTCTTTTTCAAACCCTTTCAACAGCCGAGACACCACCACCCGGGAGGTGTGCAGGTCGTTGGCAATGTCTTGGTGGGTCGTGTGAAGGGTGAGGTTGCCTTGGACTTTGACCTTGTCCGACAAGTGGCGCTTCAAGCGCGCGGACAAATCCATGAACGCCAGCGCGTCGATGGCTTGGAGCATTTCTTCCAACCGGCTTTGATAGCTCTCCAGCACAAACGTGGACCACGACGTGTATTTCTTGATCCACGCTTGCCCCACCGCCACAGGCACCATCAACAACGAGGTTTCTTGTTCAGTGACGGCACGGATGCTGCTCTTGCTCGCCCCCATGTACGTGCCCATGGACAGCGCGCAGCTGTCTCCAGACTCCAAGAAGTAGAGCAAGATCTCGTCGCCGTCTTGGTCGAGTCTCATGATTTTGATGGCGCGACTCAGAGACAACGGGATGGCCTCCATCTGTTGGCCCACATCCATCAACATGGTGCCCAACCAGGAGGCATAAAAAAAGCGAGAGTGAGACTCTCGCTTCAGTGCCCAGGGTGGGACTCGAACCCACACGCCCTAACGGACACATGGCCCTCAACCATGCCTGTCTACCAATTTCAGCACCTGGGCGGTGCAAGGCTTGGTGCCCTTGTTGTGACCCGGCTGGGACTCGAACCCAGGACCCTCTCATTAAAAGTGAGATGCTCTAACCAGCTGAGCTACCAGGTCATTTTCCTCCGTTGAGGGGGGCAAAGATAGTCAGTTTTTCTACCGCGCAAACTTTTGCGACGTGAGATATGCAACGCATGGTTGTCTTTCAGCGATTAACTTGCACACGGCTTGAGCAAAACCAGGCCCAACCTCAACTTCAACGAAGGATGACGACACGAATTTGGATGGGGTGTTTGGCCCTGATTGGATGCGCTTGGCTTGCGCCGTGCGCGGCCTTTGGACAACGCGCACTGGACCTTCCAGGGATGGATGCGGTCATGATGCACCACGGATTCAGCAGCGCAGAGTTGGACCGCACCTGGACCGACCACGTCCATGAGGCCGTGTTGGTGTCTCAGGGATGGGTGGAAGTGGCGACGCCCAAGGAGGGTATCCCCGTGGAAGAACGGCAAGTGCTTCGAGGGGCTGACGTCCCGCAAGCAATCTTGTCCACGCACATTCAACCCAGAGAAACAGCCGTGGCGTACCCCACAGACCGCAACACCTTCGTGGTGGTGTCCAGCCAAAGTTTCATGGACAAGTGGTCCGCCCGCTACCTCGTCAACGCCCAATCCCGATTGAAATGAGCAAGAGCATGATCCAGTGGAAGGCTTTGGCTGCGTGTGTTCTCACCATGGGAACATGGGCCGGCCTGCATGCCCAGATTTCCATTTCCAGCACCGACCTCATCGAAGGTTGCGGCGACGCCCTGGTGGATTCAGGGAGCAGCACCGCACCCTACAGCGCCAACGAGAACGAGATGGTGACGCTGTGCCCCACGGCGCCGGACACCACGATTTGGATCGAGTGGAGCGTGTTTGACCTCGATGCGGAAAGCCAAATCACGGTCCACGACGGCGACGACACGTTCGCCCCCATCCTGGCACAAGGCAGCGGAGATCAGTTGCAAGGCCTTGTTCAAATTGCTTCGGAGACCAACCCCACGGGGTGTTTGACCATTGTCTTCACGAGTGGACCAGAAAGCACAGGGAACTTTGCGGCGGGCATCAATTGCGGGCAGCCTTGCGCCGTGCCTGTGCCGGTCGTCAATGTCGAAGATCCTGCGCCTTACCGGGTGTGTCCGGGGGTGGAGGTGCCGTTCGACGGGGCCGATTCGTACGCCACCGGGGACGCCGACATCACCATGTGGTACTGGGACNNGAACGGCGACGGNGCGGTGGACGATTCCACCGACAACGGNTACGCCATTCATGTCTACGACGAGNCNGGCATCCACCGCATGCANTTGAGCCTGGTGGATGAAATCGGCTGCGAGAGCGTGCAGTTGACCAACTACCTGGTCTACGTGAGCAACGATCCGGTCTGGACGATGAACCCGTTGAGCCAAGTGGCATGCACCGGGGAGCAAGTGGATTTGTCTGTGTCTGTGGAAGGCCAACAGTTCACTTTGGAGCCCAGCGTCGANTTCGGCGGCGGATTGTTCATTCCGGATGAACCAGGACAGTGTTTTTCAAGCGAATTGACGTTCACCCAGTTCATCCCGGGCCAAACCATCGGGTCGGCCGCAGACGCCCTGGAGAGCTTCTACATCAACTTCGAGCACAGCTNCATGGGNGACTTGACCATCACCTTTGAATGNCCCAACGGCCAAAGCATGATGGTNCACCAACAGGGCGGCGGAAGCACGTTCTTGGGGGTTCCCGTGGACAACGACGCGGACCCAGACACCCCCGGAGAAGGCTTCGATTACTTCTGGACGCCCGACGCCACCAACGGGACGTGGGCGGAGAACACCACAGGCACCCTGCCGTCTGGGGAGTACGAGAGTGTCCAAACCTGGGGAAACCTGGACGGATGCCCGCTGAATGGCGTGTGGCAAATGGAGATTTGCGACCTGTGGGGATCCGACAACGGATTCGTCTTCGATTGGGCCATCCAATTCGCGGACAGCTTGTACCCTGCAGAATTGAGTTTCACACCCACGTTCGGGCTGGAGTGCGACAGCACCTATTGGACGACGTTGGAACAGAACAGCCACATCGTCCTGGACGGGGCTTGGAATTGCGCCGATGTCGGTGTGACCATGACGACCGCTGGCCAACACACCTACACCGCCCACGCCACCAACAACTTCGGGTGCGAATACACCCAAGACGTGGAAGTGGAGTTCGTGGCGTTCAGCCCTGCGATCGACGCCAACCCCGACGTGTACTGCGGCGGCCAAGCTGTGGAGTTGAACGCTTTTGTGAGCGATCCAGAGGCAGGCGACTTCACCGTGGTTTGGGGACCTGAAGAGTTCCTCTCAGACACCCTCGGCGAAACGGTGTACGCATCAGGCATGGNGAACCCTGAATACTTCAACGTCCACGTGGTGCAGGAATTCGACGCGTTCGGAGGGTTGCTGTGTGAGGCGGACGCCGACATTTTGGTGGGCACGTGTGAAATCACCATCCCCAATGTGATCAGCCCGTACGGCACAAGCGGGGCGAACGACATGTTCCGCATTCCAGGCATCGAGACGTACGAGAATGTGGAACTCGTCATCCTCAACCGTTGGGGCAACGTGGTTTACGAAAGTGACGATTTCGGCGCGAGCTCCTTCTGGGATGCGGAGGCTGACGGCGCCACATCCGGCGTCTACTACTACAAGCTGACCATCCCTGTCGAAGACGGTCCCCTNGTGGTNACCAGCATTGCAGGCAACGGCGTGGAGTATTACCCCGAGGANGGGAAGCCNGTGGTGCTNGAAGGCACCGTCCAAATNGTGGACTGAGTTCATCTTTTGAAAGAGGACGCGCTGGAGGTGCTGACNGCCTGGACCCAGGCTTTGTTGGTGGAGCGGGACGAAGAACGCGCNCGCCTTCAANCTGTGCTGGAACATGCCTCGCTCAAGCAACGACGGGCGGAGGGGTTGTCCTGGTCGCCCGTTGCGGTCACGGCGGCTTCGTATGCATTCGGTGGGGCGCAGTGGTCGCTGGCGTGTGGAGAAGGAGGTGGGATGCCCAACGCGTTTCGCGTGGGCAGCGCGGTGTTGTTGAGCCCAGTGGGCGACAACGAGGCGTCCAAGGCACTTGGGGTTTGGCCTGCGCGCGTGAGAAAAATGCGGGGACTTGACATGGAGGTTGTGCTGGAAGGAGACGGCCCAGAAGGCGTGTCGCCCCAGCACCTCAAGTGGACGGTGGACGCCAGGGCCGACGAGCGCAGTTACAACGCCATGGCCCATGCCCTCAGCCATTGGGTCAACGCAGAGGCAGACTCGGACAAGGCGTTTCGGGACCTTGCGCTGGGGGTGGCGGAAGGCTGGCCAGAACCGCACGCGGACGACGCGCTGGTTGGCGATCCTTCTGGATTGAACGAAGGGCAACGACGGGCCGCTCAGGACATCTGGCGCCGCCCACAAGTGTCCCTGTTGCACGGCCCCCCGGGCACAGGAAAAACGAGCACGTTGGTGGCGGCGGTGAAGGACTTGGTCGCTGCTGGGGACAAGGTCCTGGCGGCAGGCCCCTCCAACATGGCGGTGGACGTTCTCGTGGAGCGCTTCCACCAANCCGGGCTGAATGTGGTTCGGGTTGGGCATCCCATGAGGGTGCAACCGGCCGTGCTTGAAACGACCTTGGACGCACGGGTTCAGAACTTGCCAGAGCATGCCCGGGTGGTGAAAACGTGGCGTGACGCGGCCCAACATCAACGGGATGCCGACAGGTACGTGCGAAACTTCGATGCGGCCCAGCGCGAGGCACGCAGGCAAGCCCGTGCCGAGGCCCGTGCCCTGCGGAAGGAAGCCGAGGAGCTTGAGGCCTACTTGGCGGAAAAGGTCCTTCGCGAAGCCGACGTCGTGTGCGCCACCTTGGTGGGGTGCGACGACCGACGGTTGNGGGGCGTGAAGTTTGATGTGGTGGTGGTCGACGAGGCGGCGCAAGCTCTGCCTCCGGCGACGTTGATTCCCATGAGACGCGCCACGCGCTTGGTGCTGTCAGGCGACCCGTGTCAGTTGCCTCCGACCGTGAAAAGCCAGGGGGCGCGCGTGCTGGAAACGACCATGATGGAACGCCTGGTGAAGCGCCACCCAGACCAAACCCATTTGTTGCAGGTGCAACACCGGATGCACGAAGCGATCATGGCGTTTGGCAACTTGAGGTTCTACGGCGGCCAATTGCAGGCGCACCCTGACGTGGGAGGACGCACTCTGGAAGGGCTCAAGCCTTGGGTGGTGGTTGACACGGCAGGTTGTGGGTTTGACGAGGTCCGTTCTGAGGAAGGTGGCAGCGTCTCCAACCCCGACGAGGCGTCCTTCGTGTTGGACCGTGCCGCAGAGTGGTTGAACCTGCACCCGGGCATGTCGTTGGGGATTGTGGCGCCTTACGCGGCCCAGGTGGAAACCCTGCGGGAAGGCTGGTCAGAGCGTGTTCGGGCGCAGCNTGAGTTGCGCCAGGCGGCCGTCACCATCCACACGGTGGACGGATTTCAAGGCCAAGAGCGGGACGCCATACTCGTGTCGCTGACACGCAGCAACGACAAAGGAGAGGTGGGGTTCCTCAGCGAGAGCCGCCGGATTCACGTGGCCCAAACCCGGGCCAAAATGGCCTGCATGCTGGTGGGGGACAGCGCGACGTTGTCGACCGATGCATTCCTGGCCGACCTGTTCGAGTGCGCCCAGGCGCACGACGCGTACGACAGCGCGTGGAGTTGGATGGTGTGACCTCAGGTCAGGCTTCGACAGGCGCCGCGTCTTCCTTGGGTTGTTCTTGACCGTCGACCACCTGCCACTCGTCCTGGGGGAAGACCTCCACAATTTTTTGGTAGGCGATGGAGGGGATGACGTAGCCCACGCCGAGTTGGTTCATGTGGCCAGACACCTTGTCGAAGGCGTCGCGCACGTCNACAGCGCTCAGCAGGATGTGTTGGTTGCTCTCCTTTTCCGTGCCCTTGTCAGCGTCGAACGTGGTCATGGCCACTTTGACCCGGAACCACTTGTCGCACTCCGGAAAGCGAATCACCTCGATGAGGTTGGTTTTGATCAGCTGCGTGATTTCAAACGGCCGAATGCCCTCGTACTCGCAAATTTGGGTCATGCGCGTCTCCGCCTCGGTGTAGGTGTACGCGTCCAGCACAAACTGCTCGACCTTCTTCACTTCCGCCCCCTCGCCGTCCAACGACCGCGAGCTCACTTTGCAATTGAACCAGTGTTTCACCATGCTGCGAAGCTACAGGGAGGCCGTGTCGCTGTTCACCAACGCGCTGTGAAAATTGCCCACATGAAGTGCACATCTGCTGCAGTCGGAGGAGGTAGTTTGCGTCCATGCAATTGCCGGAGGACACGTACATGCACAAGGGGCAGAGGAGGAAGCTTTTGGAGGANTTGCGGGGCATGGGCATCCGGGACGAGCGCGTGCTGTNNGCCATGGACGAGGTGCCGCGTCACTTTTTCATGGATTCGGCCTTTTCGCAATTCGCCTACTCCAACAAGGCGTTTCCAATCGCCGCNGGCCAAACCATCAGCCANCCNCACACCGTGGCCAAGCAGAGCGAGTTGCTTGAGGCGCAGCCNGGGGATTCCATCTTGGAGATTGGAACCGGCAGCGGGTACCAATGTGCTGTCCTGTGCGCCTTGGGCTTCAAGGTGCACAGCATCGAACGACAAAAGGCGCTCTTCGACGCCGCTGGACCGTTGTTGAAGGCCATGGGTTGGAAGCCTTCGTTGTACTACGGCGACGGGTACAAGGGCAAGCCCGTCTTCGCNCCCTTCGACGGCATCATCATCACGTGCGGCGCGCCGGACGTGCCCCAAGCGTTGTTGGGCCAATTGAAAGTGGGGGGGCGCATGGTCATTCCCGTCGGCGGNGGCGAGACCCAACGGATGTGGACCATCGACCGCATCAGCGAGCGGGAATTCACCAAGAAAGACCACGGCATGGCGGCTTTTGTGCCCATGCTGTCTGCCCGCGCACGCGACTGAACGCAAACGGCGTCAGAGCAACCCGTCGACAGGCCCCAGCCCCTGACGNACCAATTCCGGTTCACCGCTTGTGCAGTCGAGCACCGTGGAGGCTTCCAATTGGCCGATGCCTCCGTCGATGACCAGNTCGACAACATGTCCGTGGCGCTCGCAGATGAGCTCGGGGTCGGTCGTGTATTCCAGCAGGTCGTCGTCGTCGTGAACGCTGCTCACGACCAACGGCGTGCCCAGCTCCTTCAGCACGTGAAGGGCCACCGGGTGGTCGGGCACGCGAATGCCGATGGTTTTCTTGCGGCTACGGTAGAGTTTGGGGACCTCGCCGCTTGCAGGAAGGATGAAGGTGTAGGGCCCAGGCAGGGCGCGCTTCATCATCTTGAAGAGCGGGTTGCTCAAGTGCTGCGCGTATTTGCTCAGGTCGCTCAAGTCCGCGCAAAGCAAAGAGAACTCAGCCTTCTCTGGCTTGATGCNCTTGGCGCGCGCCAGGCGGTCGAAGGCCTTGGGGCTTCCCAGCTTGGCGGCAAAGCTGTAGACCGTGTCGGTGGGGCACACCACCAGGCCATCCTTGTCCAGCACGCGCAGCACCTCCTGCACCCTTCGAGGGTCAGGGTTGTGGTCGTGAAGTTTCAGCAAGTCTGCCAAAGCGCTTGGGGCTTCAGCCGTTCGACTTGGCGTGGTCTGCGAGGAACTTGGCCAAACCGATGTCGGTCAACGGGTGCTTCATCAACCCTTCAATGGCGCTCAACGGCCCGGTCATCACGTCCGCGCCGAGCTTGGCACATTCGATCACGTGCATGGGGCCGCGAACGCTCGCCGCCAAAATCTCTGTGCCGAAGTCGTAGTTGTCGAAGATGTTGCGGATGTCTTCGATGAGGTCCATGCCGTCCGAGCTGATGTCGTCCAAGCGGCCAATGAACGGGCTCACATACGATGCACCCGCCTTGGCAGCCACCAGGGCTTGGCCTGGGCTGAAGATCAACGTGCAGTTGGTCCGAATGCCGTGGTCGGTGAAGTGGCTGATGGCCTTGATGCCTTCTTGAATCATCGGCACTTTCACCACGATGTTTTCATGCAGGGCAGCGAGGGCTTCACCTTCGCGGACCATGCCCTCGAAATCGGTGGAGATCACTTCTGCACTGACGTCGCCGTCGACGATGTCGCAAATGGCCTTGTAGTGNGCCTTGACNGCCTCGTCGCCTGAAATGCCTTCTTTGGCCATCAGGGAGGGGTTGGTGGTCACTCCGTCTAGGATGCCGAGGGCTTGGGCTTCACGGATTTGGTCGAGGTTGGCGGTGTCGATGAAAAACTTCATGGAGAATGGGTTGGGCGTTTGCCGGCAAAAGTAGGCCAAATCTCAGCGCATGCATCCTCCCCGGAGCCCCTACCTTCGCGGTGTGAAACGGGGCCTNTGGATGTTCTGGGCAGTTGCCCTGATGGGATGCGATGCGTCGCAATGGGATCCGGGTGTGCCCGAGGTGCTCGAGGTGTCGTCGTACACCCTGACCACCACGCCAGAACAAGGCACCAATTCCCACCGTGTGGAAGAGGTGTGGGTGTATGGTGCGGCCGACGTGCTGGGGGTNTACCCCTTGCCCGCGACCATCGCCCTTCCCCAAGGCGAACCCCAAACGGTCACGNTGGTGCCTGGCATCCGCGCCAACGGGGTGGCCGCCACCCGGCGCCCATACCGGTATTACGAAGTCAATACAGTGAGCCTCGACGGCGATCCCACGACGGTGGAGTCCGTCGACTTTGGTGGAGGATACGTGGACCACAGTGGGTTGACCACCAAAGTCATCCTGGCTGAAGACTTCGAATCNGCCAACAGGTTTGTGGCGGGGCCCAACAGNAACGCCGAAGTCATCCGCCAGACNGAGCCAAGCCAAGTGTTCGAGGGGGCGGCGTCGGGGTACATCAAGCTGGACAGCACACACACGCAACTGAGCGCAGCCACCAACGAACAGTTCTTCAACTTGCCCAAGGACCGTGAGGTGTACCTCGAATTCAACTACAAATGCGACGTGGGGTTCTTGGTGGGACTGGATGTGTTGGGCGGGAGCCAAGCCGGTCGATTGCCCATCCTTGGCCTCAATCCGACGTGCGACGAAGAGGGGCTGTGCGAGTGGAACAAGTTGTATTTGGACTTGTACCCTGCCTTGTCCACGATGCAGGACGCGGCGGCGTTTGAAATCGCTCTGAACGCCAGCATTCCTGCGGACGGCAGCGAAGGCCACATTTGGTTGGACAACTTCAAATTCGTGCACTTTGCCGATTGACCCTCAAGCCCAATCCAAGCCCTGGANTTCCTGGGCTTGGCGCTACGTGGCCACCGACGCCTTGGCCTCAGCCGTGGCTTGGGCTGTCTTGTTCACGTTCCGCAAAGCGGTGGTGGAGCCCCGGCGGTTTGGGATGGAGATCGACATCACCCCAGACGAGAATTTCTGGAAGGCCATGGTCGTGGTCCCGCTCTTTTG
Organism: Crocinitomicaceae bacterium; assembly: GCA_002729115.1. Lineage (GTDB taxonomy): Bacteria > Bacteroidota > Bacteroidia > Flavobacteriales_D > Sanyastnellaceae > UBA11663. The sequence goes on from PBWG01000015.1 coordinate 18,008, forward strand.
GGTGGCGTTGCACGCGTGCATGGGGATGTACTTGGACGTGCGCCAACGTCACCGCGGGTTGGAAGTGAGGCAGTCGTTCCGGTCTGCGGCGTTGGGCGGGGTGTTGCTGTTTTTTCTGCTTCTTCTCGACGACGTGACCCGCACNCATGTGGACCATTACGAGACGTTGGGCGTCTGGATGGGGACCCACNTGACCTTGATTCTGGGTGCCCGTTGGGCTTGGACNTCGCGGGTGGTTCGGAATGTCCAAAATGGAACGTGGGCCTATTCCACGCTCGTGGTGGGCGACGAAGNGGGCAACGCCGCTTTCTTGAACGACGTNTCNCGCACCCCAGGNAAGCTGGGGTGGAATGTGGTGGCGACNTGGACACACGCGGACCTCAANGCAGGGCTCAAGTCGNTGGAGNCGTGGCTGGACACGCACCCNNTGGACCGGGCGGTGTTGACCACGAGGGTGGGCGACGACCCTGCGACGTTGGGGNGGATCGCGCTCTTGGAAGGACGGGGCGTGGACATTTTGGTGGTGCCGGGCGCCCTGGATTACATGGCGGGGACAGTGCGGTCGTCCAACCTGTTTGGGGTGCCGTTGGTGAACTTGAGCAAGCCTGGATTGACGGCGGGCATGCGCGTGGTCAAGCGCACGCTGGACGTGTTCCTCAGCGCGTTGGCCCTGGTGGTTCTTTCTCCGTTGCTGGTTGGGGTGGCCATGGCGGTGCGTCGGAGTTCGCCAGGCCCTGTGTTTTACCGCCAGGAGCGTTTGGGCCTGCACGGCAGACCGTTCAAGATTGTGAAATTCCGAACCATGGTGGCGGATGCGGAAGGGATGAAGCCGCGCCTCAGCTCGGACGACGACCCCAGAATCACAGCGGTGGGCAAGAAGCTGCGTCAAACACGGGTGGACGAATTGCCGCAGTTCTGGAANGTGTTGAAGGGGGACATGTCGTTGGTGGGNCCCCGNCCTGAGCGGGCGTTTTTCACCGACCAAATCGTCCGCCACAGTCCACATTTTTTGAGACTCCAGCAAGTCCGCCCTGGCATCACATCTTGGGGGCAGGTAAAATACGGCTACGCAGAAAATGTGGAGCAAATGAGGCAGCGCCTTAGGTACGACATCATGTACCTCGAAAACATCTCCCTGTTGCTGGACTTGAAGATCCTGCTGTACACCGTNCGCACGGTGGTCCGAAGGGAGGGNAAGTGATTTACATAAAATTCACGAAATTGCAGGCATGGAGACCATGCCATCGGCGCAGCGTGCCACGCGACGTGCCCGACGCATCCTGGGGTGCCTCGCCCTTGCAGGATGGTCCTGGCTTGCGCATGGCCAATCCTCCAAGCCCGGTTGGGTCGCCCAAGACCAAAAAGAGGGCACCCTGGTCGTCAACTATTACGCCAGTGCACCAGATCCTGAATTGGAGCAACTTCGCACGCTCACGGTCGACGCCTTGGGTGTGTATCTGCGGGGGCAAATTCTGTTGNCCGACAGCGACCTGGGTTGGGCGGAGTCTGTGCGGTCGACGTCGCGAACCATGGATCGTATTGTGTCCGACATGTTGCGCATCCGGTCGTTCGCGGGGACTGAAAAGTTTGACGGGTTTTCTCCCTTGGTGTCCGACTTGCTGTTGGACTTTGAAGAACTCGACCCTCGTGATGCGGAGCGGTTCCGAACTGGACAATCGAGAAGTTTTGAGGAGAACCTCTACGTTCTAGTGGAACAGCGCATCCAGGAAATCCTCCTTCAAGCGGGGGTGGAGCTCGGACGCTTTGTCAACCGAGGGCTGCTCCAGAAAATTGGCACCATCGAGCAAAGCGTGCCAGAGGACAACCTCGAGGAATGGATGGAACTCGGGGAGAACGAGGAACTACAACCACTGGAGCTCAATTTCTCCTTGGAAACCATGTCGCTCCTCGACGGCGCCGAAGATGGAGGCTGGGACGACCTTGGAAACTCGTCTTCCTCCTCTGCCGCAGGCCTCGAGCAAATGATGCTCCGGGTGCTCGACTTGNTCGAAGACCAGAACGCGCGGATTTCGAGGCTTGAAAACCGGTCTCCCGGCGCCAGGGATTGGGCGGAGCGCGCTTGGACTCCATCGCGCACGTCGCCCGCGGCGGACGACGAATTGAAGGCCTTGAATCTGCCTGCCTCGTTCAGTGTTCAGTTTTACGAGGGGAGCACCCGACTGACGTTGGCCGCACAGTTGCAGTTGAATGAGGTCGTGGAAGTGATGGGAATTCACGGACGTCTGAGGGTGGTGTGCACAGGTCATGCNGACGTGAAAGGCGACCGAGCTGCGAATTTGGCCTTGTCAAAGCGCCGTGCAGAAACCGTCAGGACCCACCTGCTGGAAAGTGGCGTGGCTTCCACACGCGTCGTGCTCAATTACTTCGGGGAAGAGCGTGCCCAAAACCGCGGCGCCTTGGACAGGCGGGTGGAGGTGGCGTTCTTTGTGGAAGAATGAAGATCATCTGCATCGGACGCAACTACGCGCAGCACGCCAAGGANCTNGGGAANGCNGTNCCGNNGAAGCCNGTGGTGTTNCTGAANCCGCANAGCGCCATTCTCAGCCACAAGCATCCCTTCTACATCCCCACCTGGACCCAGGAGGTGCATCACGAAGTGGAATTGGTGATCAAGATCAACCGCATTGGGAAAACCATTTCAGAACGTCACGCACACCGGTACTACGACGAAGTGGGGTTGGGCATTGACTTTACNGCNCGCGACGTGCAGGCGGAATTGAAGGAGAAGGGCCACCCATGGGAACGGGCCAAGGCGTTCGACGGGTCGGCCGTGGTGGGCGGATTCTTGCCGCTGAAGGAACTGGGCAAGCCTGTCGATGACTTGGCATTCACCCTGCACAACCACGACCAAATGGTGCAATCCGGCAATTCCTCAGACATGCTGTTNTCGGTGGATCGGTTGATTGCCGAAGTGTCCACCTTCATGACCCTGAANATGGGCGACTTGATTTTCACTGGCACGCCCGCGGGNGTGGCTGCNGTGCAACCTGGAGACCGCCTCACAGGNCGCTTGGAAGGCCGCGAGTTGTTTGCCGTCANCGTCAAATGAACCGAGACATGCACCTTTCTTTGATTGGNTTCATGGGCAGCGGAAAGACCACGGTGGGCCAAGCGATGGCCACACGGTTGGGGCGTCCGTTTCTCGACATCGACGCTGAGGTGGAACGCATGCTTGGCATGCCGATTCCGCAGGTGTTCGCAGAGCTTGGAGAACCTGCTTTCCGCGAGGCCGAGCAGGATGCCTTGAGCGACGCCTTGCGCCCCAGCGAACCCATTGTGTTGTCCACGGGGGGAGGAACCCCTTGCGCGGATGGGGCCATGGAGTGGATGCGTCGCAAGTCGTTGGTGGTGGCCCTGGCGCCCCCACTCGAGGTGCTGCTGCCCCGGCTGGAGTCTTCGTTGGACACCCGTCCCATGTTGAAAGGGAAATCAGGCCCGGCGCTGGCGCAGCATGTCCAAAGGATGATGTTGACGCGCGCTGCGTGCTATGGCCAAGCCCACGTCACCTGGAGCCAAGGGGAGTGGACCGAGGCTGCCTTGGACGATGCATTGGCCCAGGTACGCTGGAGGCTCGAAGGGAGTTGACTCAGCGAACAGGGCGCTCCAAATGCACCGATGCGCAATCCGGGTCGGACAGGTCGACCGCGATGTGTTCGTTGTGGTGGGTGCTCAACGTCAGCCCGCAGTAATCTGCCCGAATGGGGAAAGACCGATGCTTTCGGTCCACGAGCACCGCAGTGTGCACTTCACGAGGATGGCCCTCCAGGATAAACCGAACGGCGTGAATCAACGTTCTGCCTGAATTCAGAACGTCGTCCACCAGGATCACGATGTTGTCTTTCCACGCCGCCATGTCCACGTCGCAATGCAGCTCGTGCTCGAGCGGCAAGTCCTTGTGCATGGTCAATGTGCCCGTCACCACCTCGAGGTCGGACAGGGCTTGAAGCCTTGACGACAGCGCCTCGCACAACGCCACACCTTGGCCGGCCACCCCAATGAGGACGAGGGTGGACTCTTGATAGTGCACCTCGAGAAGCTCTCGGGCCATGCGGTCCAATTTGCGAACCACGTTGTCGTGGGTCATGACCAAGTCACGTTGTGCGCTCATGAGACCAAGTTCGGGATTTTCTCCAACAATGCGACCGCTTCCACGTGGGCGGTGTGCGGGAATTGATCCACGAGTTTCAAGGACTTCAATTCGTAACCCTGGGTGCGCAATTCCACCAGGTCTCGGGCTTGGGTGGCGGGGTTGCAGCTCACGTACACAATTCGTTGGGCCTCGAGGCGCATGACCTTGCGAAGGGTCTTGGGGGAGATGCCGGCACGTGGCGGGTCGAGCACCACGGTGTGGAGCTTGCCCTTGTACTCAGGATGCTCCAAGAGGAACTTTCCGGCGTCCGCCGCGAAGAAGGTGACGTTGTCGACGCCGTTGCGGATTGCGGCCTCGCGCGCGTCTTCAATGGCTTGGGGCACGATGTCCACGCCGACCACGGGCACGTTGGCGTGTTTCGCCAGGATTTGGCCGATGGTTCCGGTCCCACAAAACAGGTCCATGATGACTTGGCCGGGGCGGGTTTCCACCCCCTCCAGGGCGAGGGCCATCACCTCGGCGTACAGCCGCTGCGCCGAAGCTGGGTTGGTCTGGAAGAACGAGGCCATGCTGATGCCAAACGACAACCCATGCAGGACCTCGGTCACCGTGCTGTTGCCCCAAATGACTTTGGATTGTCCTTCCCGGGCTTCCACGCGTTCGCCGACATCGTCGTTGAGGGTGTGAAGGATGCCTTGCACCCGGTCGCCCCACAAGCCGCGAATCAACCCCACAAAACCGTCCACGTCCAGGGGCGCGTCTGACGTGGTCACCAAGTTGACAAGCAGGCCGCCGTCAGCCAGGCTCTTGCGGACCACAAGGAACCGGAAGAAGCCTTTGCGCTGGGGCGGGTGCCAGGCCGGGAGCCCTGTGGCTTCGCACCACGTCCGGACTTCGTGAAGCGTCGACTCGACCATGGGGTCGAACAACCCGCTGTCCGCGTCCAAATTCTCCACCGCCCACCAAGTGCCTCGATGCTTGAAGCCCAGCCCGAAGTCGTCCACCTTTTCGTCGGTCTCGAGGTCGTGCCGGATCTCCGAGAAGCTGTACTCCATTTTGTTTCGGTAGTGCCAGGTCTCGGGGGAGGGCACCAGACCTTGGAACACGTCGTCCAAATTCTCCACCCCGCCGATTTTGCGATACAGGTCCAGCGCGGTGGCCGTCTTCCACTCATGCTGAAGCTCGATCGGCACCGTGGCGTAGGGCGCCCCGGGGATGGCTTGGTGCGGCAACTCCAATTCAAACTCCGCCTTTTCGAGCACCTTCAACAGGCGGCATTCGGCGTGCTTGGACTTGCATTTCACGACTTGGGCCTCGACGGTTTGGCCTGGAAACGCGTTCTGAACGAAGACCACAAACGGACCCTTCTCCGTCTCCAGACGGGCGATGCCTTTGCCCCCGAACGCCATGTCTTGAATCTGCAGCGTCAGAATCTGTCCCTTGTGAAATGTCCGCTTCACACGTCGATGTCCTCCCATGTCCTTGATTTGCCGCGAAGGTACTGTCCCGGGATGCGGTACCTTTGAGAGATGCCTCTTTCGTCTTTACAAATTTGTCGCTGCGCGCTGCTCGTGTGGAGTGCCTTGTGGAGCTTGACGCCTGCGTCAGCCCAAATGCGAGAAGGTGAGTGGTCTTTGGCCACCTTCAACGTGCGGTACGACAGTCCGGGCGACCCCTTGACGTGGGAAGAACGGCGGGACCAAGTGGCCCAGATCGTAGGGTTTTACGACGTCGTGGGCATCCAAGAGGCGCTGCCCCATCAGGTGGAGGACCTCGCAGCGCGGCTTCCTTGGATGGCCCACGTTGGGCGAGGACGAGACGCCGACGGGGGCGGAGAAGCTTGCCCCATTTTTTACGACAAGAACAAGTGGGAGTTGCTCCAAAGCCAAACCCTCTGGCTGGCCCGAGATTGGAAAACCCCGGGGGCCGTGCATCCGGCCGCAGATTTGCCGCGCATTGTGACGGTGGCCACGCTGCACCACAAAGCCGATGGCAAGACGTTGCGGGTGTACAACACGCATTGGAGCCACGTGTCGGTCGACGCGCGGGAATTCGCCGGGGACTTCCTCGCGGTGCTCGACGCGGCATGCGATGCAGACGCCACGGCGTTGCTGGGGGATTTCAACGAAGTGCAGGCCTCTCCCGGCCGGATGGCCTTGTCTGAGGCGGGTTTTGTGAACACCTACGACAACCCCAAAGTCCGGTGCAGACGAGAATTCCCCACCTACACCACCTTCAAGCCGGAGGGGTCGGCCGGCGGGCCTCGCATTGACGCCATCTACGTCAAAGGACTGGAGGCCACCTGGACGTGCGTCGACGAAGTGATCGTGAGAGGCTTTTTCATCAGCGACCACATGCCCGTGCATGCCGTGGTCAAGTGGAACCCCAACGACAACGGCCGTCCATGACCCCGCAGGAAAACCTCAAGACGATGGGCACCTGGCCGGTGTTTTTGACGGCCATCTCCACCATTCTGGGGGCGATTTTGTTTTTGCGATTCGGGTACGCCGTCGCCCATGTCGGCTTGGTCTCCACGTTGATGATCGTCTTTGTGGGCCATTTGGTGACGGTGCCCACTGCCCTCGCCGTGGCCGAAATCGCCACGAATCAAAAGGTTGAGGGAGGGGGTGCTTACTACATGATTTCC
>PBWG01000016.1 GCA_002729115.1 Crocinitomicaceae bacterium
GTGGAGCTCGGGGCGGGGAAACACAACAGCAAGTTGGTCGAGGTGGAAGACGGGCGCGGTTACCGCATTGCGCGGTTGACCCACAGCCACCCTTGGTTGCTGCCTGAAACGTACCAGTTGCTTCAGGACATGGGGAACGACTTCGCCGACGCTCTGGAAGGCACAGCCTCTGAGGGTGCGGTGTTCCGGGTGACGTCCGTCACGCGCACCGACAGCCAGCAGCGCAAGTTGCGCCGCCGCAACCTGAACGCGACAGGGAGCCAAAGCACCCACAGCTACGGGGCGTCGTTTGACATCGCATTTGTCGACCGCATGGACGACAACGCCTCATGCGGCAGCCCCACGCGGGAAATGGAGCGCTTGCTCAACCGCTACCAGGATGCGGGCATCATCTACGTCATCCCCGAGGGTGGTTGCATGCACATCACGCTCCGCAAACCCTGAGGGCTCAGCGCGTCACAGACAGGAGCCCCCGGCCAAGGCCGTCGGCTTGCACGAGCCACATGCCCGCAGACAGGCTTTCCAGATGCAGGGTCTCGCCTTGTCCTGAGAGCACCACTTGGCCCGTCGCCACGCTGACCACCTTCCACGACGTGGACGTGTGGGCACCCGTCAACCGGACTTGATTGGCAGCGGGGTTGGGATGCATGCCAAGGCTGCGGGGCCAGGCCTCCAACACGTCTTCGGTGCAGGCTTCCACGCGGTCTTCAATCCACAACGTTGCGCCGAAGATGGCGAGCCCAGCGCATTGACCGTGGTCCAACGCGCCGAGGTCCACGGCCTCGTGCATGGTGCTGCCCTCGGCGGTCATCCAAGACTCGGCCACCAAGGCGTTTTGGTAAAACACTTGCTCATCTTGGGTGCAGTAATACATCTCCAAGGGTGCTTCAGGGATCCACTGGTACACGTCGTTGTCTTGCGCGGCCACAATGAACGGGTGGTCCGGGTTGTTGAAGATGTCGTCCAACAAATTGGGCTGGACGAATTCCTCCAAGGTTGACGGGCACGCATTGTTGATGGTGGCCGCGTCGTGGGTGCCGTCCAAGAGGTCCAGCATGGTCGAGGCGTACGGCTCTTGGAACACCTCGTCCAGGTCCTCGTAAAGCGTGCCGTAGACGCTGTTCCATCCAACCACGTTGTAGGCCAAATATGCCGGGTTGGAGTACGACGTCGCGTCAAACGTCAGGGGGAATTGGGTGCCGCTGATGTCGTAAGGACCGCTCCCAGGGGCTGCGCCGCTCAGCGTGAACTCGTCGCCGTAGGCGGTGGTGGTCAAATCTCGGGCAAGCGCCATGGCGGCGTGGCCACCCTGGGAATAGCCAGAGATGAAGTTTTGGCCGTTCAAGGCGTACCCCAATTCTCCAGACAGCGCATCGGCCGCTTTCATCATGAAGAAGCCTGCGTCTGATTCAGATTGTGCGTGCACATACGGGTGCATCAGCTGGCTCGTCCCCAAGCCCACATAGTCTGGCATCAACACCAGTTGTCCCAACGTGGCCATCAAACCGCCGAACATGCCCTCCGACCCCAGAAACGACGGAGCGTCGGTGCGCTTGAACAGCGTGCCATGCATGTACACGTGGATGGGCAACCCGCAAGGCTCGTCAAACCCCAGGGGCACGAACAACGCCCCGCTGACATTCACCGTGTCCCCGAGGTAGGGCATGGGGTAGATGACCCGGTACATCTCGACGTCGTGGTCGGCAGAAAACAGGTCGGACGGAATGCCGAAGGCCGTGGCCATGGAGGCAAGCTGGCTTTGAGAGAAGGTGGATTGCAGCTCGGCGGTTTGGGCACAAGCCGTGTGGGCGGCGGACCAGCACAACAAGGATGCGGTGGCGCACAAAGAAAGGAAACGTGTCATGTTCAACATGCTGGATACGCAGGAAGGTAGGGGTCCGAACGCAAACAAGGCATGCCANNNGGCATGCCTTGTTCGAACTGGCGAGAGGGATGTCCTCAGAGGTGGATGACCTCGTCGTANGCTGCCGCCGCCGCTTCCATCACCGCCTCACTTAGGGTGGGGTGAGGGTGGATGGTTTTGATGAGCTCGTGCCCTGTGGTCTCGAGCTTGCGCAACGCCACAATCTCCGCGATCATTTCCGTCACGTTTGCGCCAATCATGTGGCCGCCGAGGAGTTCGCCGTACTTCGCGTCGAAGATGAGCTTCACAAAACCGTCTTTGTGGCCGGACGCGCTGGCCTTTCCGGAGGCTGAGAAGGGGAACTTGCCCACCTTGACCTCGTGGCCCGCTTCCTTCGCCGCGTCCTCGGTCATGCCCACGCTCGCCACTTCAGGGAAGCAGTACGTGCAGCCTGGGATGTTGCCGTAGTCGATGGGCTCGGGGTGGTGGCCGGCGATCTTCTCCACACAAGTGATGCCTTCTGCCGAGGCCACGTGGGCCAACGCAGGACCAGGCACGCAATCTCCGATGGCGTAGTAGCCAGGGATGTTGGTGGCGTAGTAGTCGTCGACCATGATCTTGCCGCGGTCGTGCACGATGCCGCACTCCTCGAGGCCGATGTTCTCGATGTTGGACACCACGCCGGCCGCGCTCAACACGACGTCGCACTCGAGGGTTTCTTCCCCCTTTTTGGTCTTCACGGTGACTTTGCAGCCGCTGCCGGACGTGTCCACGCCGGTGACTTCGGAGCTGGTCTTGATCTTGATGCCCGCCTTCTTGAAGGTGCGCTCGAGTTGCTTGGAGACCTCCTTGTCCTCCACGGGAACAATGCGGTCGACGTATTCCACCACGGTCACCTCCGTGCCGATGGCGTTGTAGAAGTAAGCAAACTCGATGCCAATCGCGCCAGAGCCGACGACGACCATCTTCTTGGGCTGCTTCTTGAGGGTCATCGCCTCGCGGTAGCCGATCACCTTTTCACCGTCCTGAGGAAGCGAAGGCAGTTGGCGTGAGCGCGCCCCGGTGGCGACGATGATGTGGTCCGCCTCCAGGGTGGACACCGCGCCGTCGTCGGCGGTCACTTCAAGCTTCTTGCCGGGGAGCAACTTTCCGTTGCCCATGATCACATCGATGTTGTTCTTCTTCATGAGGAACGTCACGCCACCGCTCATGCCCTCGGCCACGCCGCGGCTGCGCTTCACCATGCCTTCAAAGTCCACCTTGGGGGCGCCGACTTTGATGCCGTAATCCTCGGCGTGCTCGATGTACTCAAACACGTTGGCGCTCTTCAAAAGCGCCTTGGTGGGGATGCACCCCCAGTTCAAACAAATGCCGCCCAGCGCCTCACGCTCCACCACGGCGGTTTTCAAACCCAATTGCGATGCGCGGATGGCGGTCACATATCCGCCAGGCCCGCTTCCAAGAACAATCACGTCGTACTTCATGCCGCGAAGGTACTGCCTTGAAGCATTCAACTATCTTCGCATTTTCCCCAAAGAATCCACGAAAGGAACACAGCGATGAGGAACTTGATTTTGTTTGGCCCTCCAGGGGCAGGGAAGGGCACCCAGAGTGCTTTTTTGGTGAAGCACTACAACTTGGTTCACCTCAGCACTGGAGACATTTTTCGCGCCAACATCAAGGGAGAAACGGAGCTGGGGAACTTGGCCAAAAGCTACATGGATCAAGGTCAACTCGTTCCCGACGACGTGACCATCCGCATGCTGGAATCGGAGGTGAACAAGCACCCTGAAGCCGCCGGATTCATCTTTGACGGATTCCCACGCACCACGGCGCAAGCCGCGGCCTTGGACGCCTTCCTCGAAGGAAAAGGCCAAACCATATCCTCCATGCTCGCCCTCGAGGTTCCCGAGGAGGAATTGAAGCAGCGCCTGCTGGCGCGGGCGGCCACTTCAGGCCGCGCCGACGACGCCGACCCGGCCGTCATCCAGAAGCGCATCGACGTCTACAACGCCGAGACTGCCCCTGTCGCCGACCACTACCGCGCCGCGGGCAAGTACCAAGGCATCGACGGGGTCGGTTCCATCGAGGACATCACCGAGCGGCTCACCGGCGCGATCGGCGCCTGAGGCATGGCCAGCCAAAACTTCGTCGACTACGTCAAGATCTGCTGCCGCTCTGGAAAGGGCGGGCAGGGCTCGACGCACATGCACCGCGACAAGACCACCTCCAAGGGCGGTCCGGACGGCGGCGATGGCGGGCGTGGCGGTCACGTCATCATCCGTGGCAACGACCAGCTTTGGACGCTTCTTCACCTGAAGTACCAGCGTCACGTGATCGCGGCCCACGGCGAAGGAGGTTCCGGCAACCGCAAGCACGGCGCCGACGGCAAGGACGCCGTGATCGAAGTGCCGTTGGGCACCNTGGTCAAGGANNCNGAAACNGGGGAGACCCAATTTGAAATCACCGAGCACGGACAAACNGTGGTGGCCACGCCTGGAGGGCGTGGCGGGTTGGGAAACGACCACTTCAAGTCGCCCACCAACCAAGCCCCGCGNTACGCNCAGCCNGGNGANGACGGCCGCGAGGAATGGAAAATCCTAGAGCTGAAGCTTCTTGCCGACGTCGGGCTCGTGGGGTTCCCCAACGCGGGAAAGTCCACGCTGTTGAGCGTCGTGAGCGCGGCCAAGCCCGAGATCGCCGACTATCCCTTCACCACCCTTCGTCCCAACTTGGGGATGGTGGCCCACCGCGACAACAAGAGCTTCGTCATGGCCGACATCCCAGGGATCATTGAGGGTGCCGCGGAAGGGAAGGGGCTGGGCTTGCGCTTCCTGCGCCACATCGAACGNAANCCGGTGCTGTTGTTTTTGGTCCCTGCGGACGCGGACGACATCCCTGCCGAATACGCCACCCTGCGCCGGGAACTGGAGAAGTACAATCCGGATTTGGTGGAGAAGCAGCACATCCTGGCGGTCAGCAAGTGCGACATGCTTGACGACGAGTTGGAGCGGGAGTTGCGCGCAGAATTGGCCCAACACCTGGACGTGCCGCCGTTGTTTTTCAGCAGCGTCGCACAGCAGGGCCTTCAGCCGCTCAAAGACGCGGTNTGGAACGCCATNGTGCAAGCCAACCCCATGCTTCACAACNCCCATTTNCAATGAGCACGTCGCCGTGGCTGTCCGTGGCCGAAGAAGTGCAGGATGCCCTTGCCGAAGGGCGGCCCGTCGTGGCCTTGGAATCCACCATTGTGGCCCACGGCATGCCTTTTCCTGCCAANNTGGACACNGCNCGTGANGTNGNGTCCATTGTGCGNGCNNANGGCGCNGTTCCGGCCACCGTCGCGGTGGTGGACGGCAAGTTGCAGGTGGGCTGCACGGAAGACATCCTTCATCGCCTGGCCTCCGAGCCGGGCGTGTCCAAGGTGTCCCGCCGCGACCTNCCCGTGGTGCTTGCCCAAGGCAGCTTGGGCGCCACGACGGTCAGNGGCACCTTGATCGGCGCCGGNCTGGCNGGNATCGGGGTNTTNGTGACCGGCGGCATCGGCGGGGTCCACCGTGGCGTCGCGGACACCTGGGACATCAGCGCAGACCTTGGGGAATTGGCCCAGCACAACGTGGCCGTGGTCAGCGCTGGGGCGAAGTCGATTTTGGACTTGCCCAAGACCTTGGAGGTCCTCGAGACCCAAGGCATCACGGTNCTGGGGTACGGCACGGACGAATTCCCGGCGTTTTTCACGCCCNGAAGCGGACTTGCAGTGGCCCANCGCGCAGATTCTCCGGACGAGGTGGCGCGCACGATGCACGCCAAGTGGGGCCTCGGGCTCANGGGTGGCGTGTTGGTCGCCAACCCCGTGCCCGACGCGGCCGGCTTNGACGCGGCNGGCGCCACGGAAGAGGCCTTGGCGGCGGCCNAGCGCCAGGGTGTGGNAGGCAAGGCGCTGACGCCGTTTTTGCTCAAATTCATCGCCGAGGCGACGGAGGGAAAGAGCTTGGCGGCGAACGTGGCTTTGGTGAAGCACAACGCCATGGTCGGTGGCCGAATCGCCAAGGCCTACGCGGCCTTGGGTTGAGTCCCTCCAAGGAGGCGAGGGTCTGCGTACTTTTGCACTCCATGGCGGCAACTTCCACCACCCCCACGAACCAAGAAGTTCAAGCGTTTCGAGAGACGCTGCTCGCAGATTTCAAATTGATGTGCCTCAGCCGTGAAGCCTCGCTCCTCGGCCGCAAAGAAGTGCTGACAGGCAAGGCGAAGTTTGGGATTTTCGGGGACGGAAAGGAGATGGCGCAAGTGGCGCTNGCCAAGGTGTTGCAGCCGGGCGATTGGCGTTCCGGATATTACCGCGACCAAACGCTCATGATGGCCATGGGCCTGCTGAGCGTGCAGCAGTACTTCGCCGCGTTGTACGCCCACGCCGACGTGGAGGCCGACCCCACCTCAGGAGGTCGTCAAATGGGCGGCCACTTCGCCACCCGCACGTTGGAGGACGACGGAAGTTGGAAGAACTTGTTGGCGGGTTTCAACAGCTCGGCCGACGTGTCGCCCACAGGAGCGCAAATGCCGAGGTTGGTGGGGCTTGCCCAAGCGAGCAAAGTGTTCCGGGCGCTGCCAGAATTGGCCGCCTCCATGGAGACCTTCACCTCCGGCGGCAACGAAATCGCCATCGGCACCATTGGNGACGCNAGCACCTCGGAAGGCATGTTTTGGGAATCCATGAACGCGGCNTGCGTNTTGGAAGTCCCCATGTTGATGAGCGTGTGGGACGACGGNTACGGCATTTCTGTTCCCAAGAAGTACCAAACCGTCAAGGAAAGCATTTCGACCGCGTTGTCCGGTTTCCAGCGTGAGGAGGCCACCAACGGGCTGGTCATCTACCGCGTCAAGGGGTGGGATTACCCGTCCTTGGTCGCGACTTACGAAGAGGCGGCGAAGCGTTGTCGTGAGGACCACGTGCCCGTGTTGGTGCACGTGGAAGAGGTGACCCAGCCGCAGGGGCACAGCACTTCTGGGTCGCACGAGCGTTACAAATCCGAAGAGCGGCTCGCGTGGNCCAAGGAATTCGATTGCATCCAAAAGATGTCCGAGTTCTTGATCCGCGAAGGGGCGGCCACTGACGAGGAATTGCAGGCGCTCCGAAAGGAGGCCAAAAAAGACGTTCGGGCCCAGCAAAAGGCGGCATGGTCTGCCTTCCGTGCTGCGATCGACGAGGAGCGCCTCTCCGCCAGCGATGTGCTCCAGCCGGTGGACGCCGCCCGGGCCGAAGCGCTCCGCAGCAACAACGACGCGGGCCGCGCCGAAGTCGCGCAAGCGGTCAGGCAGGCGCTTGTCGACACTGCAGGAGACGGGTCGACGGCGCGCACCCACCTGGCCGGTTGGTTGTCGGCGTTTGAGAAGGACAACGTCGAGCGGTACAACGCCCACCTCTACAGCGAAGGAAACGACAACGCCTTGGACGTGGAGCCTGTGCCTGCCAGNTACGACGCCGAACCTGAAATGCTCGATGGCCGTCAAGTGCTTCAGCGCAACTTTGAAGTGATGTTCGAACGCGACGCCAGGGTGCTGACCTTCGGCGAGGACACGGGCGGCATCGGAGGGGTCAACCANGTGATGGAAGGCATGCAGGANAAGTTCGGCGCCACGCGCGTCAGCGACACCGGCATCCGGGAGTGCACCATCCTTGGACAAGGCATTGGCATGGCCATGCGCGGGTTGAGGCCCATTGCGGAAATCCAGTACTTGGACTACTTGTACTACGCCTTGCAATTGATGCGCGACGACTTGGCCACGGTCCGCTACCGCACGGCAGGAGGGCAGAAGGCGCCGCTCATCGTGCGGACGCGTGGACACCGTCTGGAAGGCATTTGGCACAGCGGCTCTCCCATGGGCGCCATCGTGCACTCGGTGCGCGGCATGCACGTATGTGTGCCACGCAACATGACCCAAGCGGCAGGGATGTACAACACCTTGATGGCGGCCGACGAGCCGGCGTTGGTGGTGGAGTGCCTCAACGGCTACAGAAAGAAAGAAGCGTGCCCCAACAACCTTGGCGACTTCCGNGTGCCNCTTGGCCAAGTGGAGGTGCTTCGGGAAGGCAANGATTTGACCATGCTGTCCTACGGATCCACCCTGCACCTCTGTCAAGAGGCTTGCGGGCGGTTGGCCGACTTGGGNGTGGCAGTGGAGCTCATCGATGCGCAGACGTTGTTGCCCTTCGATCTGGAGGGCGCGACGGCCCAGTCTGTTGCCAAGACCAACCGGTTGGTGGTGGTGGACGAAGACGTGCCGGGTGGCGCTGCGGCGTACTTGTTGGATGCGGTGTTGAACGGCCAAGGCGCGTGGAACATGTTGGACGGCCAAGCCCAAACCTTGACCGCGAAGCCGCACTTGCCAGCCTACGGCAGCGACGGCGATTACTTCTCCAAGCCCAGCGTGGACGACATTGTGGAGACGGCGTACAACGTCATGCGCGAAGTGGACCCCACGAACCACCCGTTGTTGCGATGAGCGAAGCACGGGAAACCTTCGGCATCCACACGGAGTACATCGACCTGCTTCAATTCTTGAAGGCCACGGGCATCGCGGCCACAGGAGGGGAAGCCAAGGCCATCGTGGACGAAGGCCTGGTCACGGTCAACGGCGAGGCGGAATCCCGTCGGCGTCGGAAGTTGCGCCCTGGGGACACCCTTGATTTGGCCTTGGATCCGGCGGAGGCTTGGGTCATTTCGGAACGCGAAGCCTGAGTTCCCACAAGATTTTGCACGTGTCCCGTGGACAACCTTCGCCCAGGTGACGGTCCATCGTCGGGGCTCTTGCCGCATCTTGCGGGTCAAACTCCAGCCATGGCACGTTTTACACTCTTTTTCACCCATCCGCTGAAGCAGGTTCTGACCCTCTGTCTGTTGTGGGCTTTGGCCTTGGGCGCTCAAGCCCAAATCCAATTGGTCGGCAACGTGGTGGACGGCGAGACCGGCGAGCCGATGTTTTCGGCCAGCGTGACGGTGGATGGCACGACCAAGGGTGTCATGACCGACTTCGACGGCCGCTTCAACATTGGCGTGGCCTCCTTGCCCGTGACGTTNAACGTCAGCTTCATCGGATACTCCTTGAAGCAGGTGTCGGTGACCCAAGCCAACCAGCGCATCGAAGTCAAGCTCATGCCTGACCAAGTCCTGATTGAAGAGGCGGAAGTCGTCGGGGAGCGCATCAGCGACAAGCAGAAGCAAGCTCCGTTGACTGTGGAAACCATGGACGCGTTGGCCATCAAGGAGGCGCCCACCGGGAGTTTCTACGAAGGCCTGGGCAACCTGAAAGGCGTGGATTTGACGTCGGCCTCGCTGGGCTTCAAGATTGTGAACACGCGCGGCTTCAACAGCACGTCGCCCGTGCGTTCCTTGCANTTGATCGACGGGGTGGACAACCAAAGCCCNGGGTTGAACTTCTCCCTGGGCAACTTCCTNGGGGCNCCNGATTTGGACGTCAAGACNGTGGAGATTGTGGCGGGNGCNAGCTCGGCNTACTACGGNCCTGGGGCGTTCAANGGCGTGATCAACATGGAAACCAAAGACCCGTTNGTGTTNGACGGCCTNAGCGCNTCNTACCGNACGGGCGAGCGGAACTTGAGCGAGTGGGGNTTCCGTTGGGCNGANTCGTTCGANAACGANNACGGCGACCCGGTGTTTGCGTACAAAGTCAACGCCTTCTCCTTCTCGGCCTACGATTGGGAAGCCACCAACTACGGGCCCGTAGACGGGTCGCTCGTGGACGCTTCCAACCCCGGACGGTTTGACGCCGTGAACATCTATGGCGACGAGTACAGTTCCCCGTTGGATTACGGGGGGGACAACAGCACCAACGCGCGAGGCCTCGGAACCATCTACCGTACGGGGTACAAAGAGGTGGATTTGGTGGATTACAACACCGACAACCTCAAGGTGAGCTTGAGCGGGCACTGGCGCTTGCAGCCTGAGAAGACGTACGAAAGCCCCGAGCTGATCTACGGTTTCAACATGGGCCGAGGCACCACCGTGTACCAAGGGGACAACCGCTTCAGCCTGCGCGACATCGAGTTCTACCAGCACAAGGTGGAGTTGCGCAAAAAAGGAGACTGGTTCATCCGCGCCTACCGCACCAGCGAGGACGCAGGAAACAGCTACGATCCCTACGCGACGGCCCTGCGCATGCAGGACAGCTTACGGAGCGACTACGATTGGTCCAAGGTGTACTACGCCTACTGGATCGACAGCATTGCACCCCAGATCAACGCGACGTACCCCACGTTGGAAATTGTCCGCTACGACACCCTTTGGATTGTTCCGCCCGACATCTACACGTTGGTGCCCGTCGCCGGATATCCAGAAGGGGCGGAGGACGCTTGGTACTCCGAGAACGGCGGGAATTTGGCCAACTGGCATTCTCAGGTCGAGCAGTGGACCAACAACGGATACGCCGGATTGGCGGATGTGGCCACGGATCCGCAGGGCTTCCTGCAACCTCAAACACCTCAATTCAACACGCTGTTCAACGACCTTGTGGGCAAGAAGAACAATGAAACCGAGGGCGGGACAAGGTTTTACGACCGCAGTTCACTGGTACACGTACACGGAGAGAAGATCTTCAAACCGTGGTGGGCGGATGAAATCAGACTTGGTGCCAACATGCGTCGCTACACCCCAGATTCAGACGGAACCATCTTCTCGGACACCAATGGACGTGTGATTGCCAACCAAGAGGTGGGACTGTACACAGGAATAAAGCGCCACTTTCTCGAAGACAAGCTCATCGCTACAGCTACGGTGCGCGCGGACAAGAATCAAAACTTCAATCTGGTGATGTCACCCGCGGCTTCTCTTGTGTGGACGCCCACGCCCACAGACTTTGTCCGGCTGAGCTTCAGTTCGGCGCTTCGCAACCCCACGCTGGCCGACCAATACCTCTTCTTGAACGTTGGGCCTGCCACCCTTGTTGGCAACTTGGAAGGAGCGCAGGATTTGGTCACTGTACAGAGTTTCATTAATTATCGTAACAGTTCCTCAGGTACAAACATTGCTTTTAACCTGGATACCCTGCAGTATTTCGACATTGCTCCACTGAGGCCAGAGCAAGTGCGGACGTTGGAGGCGGGCTACAGAACAACCTTGGGCGAAAANCTCTACCTAGACGCCAACTATTACTTCAGTTGGTACAGCCACTTTATAGGCTACAACATTGGATTGGACGTGCAATTTGAAAATCCGCAATTCCCTGAATTCATAACGGGTATTGATGTTTATCGATATGCAGCAAATAGCTTGAACCAAGTCCAAACCCAAGGCGCTTCGCTCGGGTTCAACTACTTCCTCGACGATAACTTCACGTTAAACGGCAACTACAGCTGGAACAAGTTGGTCAAAACCGACGAGGAAGACCCCATCATCCCTGCGTTCAACACTCCTGAACACAAGTACAACTTGGGGTTAACGGCCCGNGGCTTGGAGGCGAAGGGCAAGGACAGCTGGGGTTTTAGCTTGAATTACCGCTGGGTCCAAGGATTTGTGTTTGAAGGGTCCCCTCAGTTCACGGGCTTTGTGCCTGCTTACGACTTATTAGATGGTCAAGTGAACTACAAGTTTGATGCCCAGGGCTTGACCGTGAAAGCAGGTGCCAGCAACCTCTTGAAAAACGAGCACATCGAGACCTACGGTGGGCCCACGGTTGGGCGATTGGCGTACATCAGCTTTGCCATGGACCTTTAAATTCAACCCCGAAATATCTCAATCTATCTATGAAAAAGTGTGTTTGATACACGAAGTCATCGGATTTAGCTTAGTTTTACGACAAACCAATTCTTTACATTATGAAGAAATTTTTAACTCTAGTGTTTGGGCTTTTGGCTGTTTGCCAGGTTGATGCCCAGGTGCGTTACCTCAATGAGGTTTTTAGTGACGTTGAAGTCACGAGCAATGTGGTGTACGGAGAGAATGTTACTGTCCTCCCCCTGCTACAAGGAGCAGCCCCGGCAGCACAGCCGTTGGTCTGTGACATCTACGAGCCTGCAGGTGACACTGAAACAGCGCGCCCGCTGATTATCTACATCCACACAGGAAACTTCTTGCCTCAGTACTTGAACGGCAGCGCAGTGGGGACGAAAACCGATTCTGTGGCTGTTGAATTGTGCTCCCGTTACGCCAAGATGGGCTACGTGGTTGCATCGATTGACTACCGCGCAGGATGGAATCCTACTGCAGCTACGCAGTCGGACCGAACTTTTCAATTGATTAATGCTGCCTACCGTGGGGTCCAAGATGCGCGGACTGCGGTTCGCTACTTTCGAATGACCGATGATGTTATGGGCAATCCTTATGGAATCGACCCTGATATGATTGGATACTTCGGAGAGGGTACGGGAGGATATGTCAGCTACGCTGCTTCAACAATTAGCGACTACAATGACATCATTCTCGACGACAACGGATTACCTATTGCGAAATTCTGGACAGGCACGCCTGGCGCAGAAGACTACATTCCTATGGTGATTGAAGCAGTCAACGGAGACCCCGAGGCCATTACCGATGGTTATGCGCCAGCAGGCATCTTCGGCCCAGATCCCGTGCAGCTTTGTATCGCCAATCACCCCGGATACAGCAGCGAGGTTTCTTTCCAAATCAACTTGGGTGGCGCTTTGGGTGACCTCAACTGGTTGGACGCCGGCGACCCTGCCATGATCAGCTTCCAGTGTCCGGCCGACCAATTTGCGCCATACACCACAGGTGTGCTCGTGGTCCCGACAACAAATGAGAATGTGGTGGAGGTTAGCGGGGCGTTTGACATTCACTCTGAAATCAATGCCCAAGCTGACCCAAACAATAATGCTACATACCAGGCTCTTGGTTTGACAGATGTGTTTTCTGCTCAAGCGCTTGCCAATGGTAACATGGGCATGGACGGTTTGTACCCTGTGAAGAACGACTACGTGAACGGCCAACCTACGCAGCCTTTCGATGGCGCGCCATGGCAGTGGTGGGACGTGGCGATGACCGAAATGGTAGATGCCGCGAATGGAACCTCAATTGCAGCTACCCAATTGACCCTCAATCCCAACATGGGTCCTCTCGAGGGACGCGCATACTGCGACACCATCATGGGTTACTCTGCTCCCCGTTTGGCGGCTTTGCTTGGTCTTGCTTCTGCGGGCCCAGGCTGCACCGATTCTGACGCGTGCAACTACAAC
>PBWG01000017.1 GCA_002729115.1 Crocinitomicaceae bacterium
TAATACGGCTCACCCAAGACGCCCATTTCGAATTGCTCGCCTTCTTCAGGGTTGGGGGATATGCCAATCACGGCATCTCCAAAATCGAAGTCGATGGCGCATTGCTGCGCCATGGCGACGTTGGAATGAAAGACAGTGAACACCGCCCCCAGGAAGGCGACAAAGCGAAGCATCTTAGGCATGACTCATGGTTTGAGTCGCAATTTGTTCAATTCCTGCACGATTTGCAACACACAGGCTTCTGCGTCCTCGGACGCATCCAGCAACCGCAGCACGTCGTCGACGGTCAACCTGTGGTCTCCATTCACGTCGTGTGCGCAGCGGATTGGCAACGCGACAGGCCGCCGACCAGTGGAGGGGGCCAAGTCCATGCCAGGCACATTGGCCACCTCTTGGCCGGACAAGCCGTCAGGCATGTCCAGCACCGTGACGATGTCCATTCCGGTCACCGACTCAACCACCACATTGGACAATTGCAATTCTCCTTGGTTGTCTCCTTGAATGGGCCAATTGGCCTGGCCACAAGGCGTGAAGGACCACCCCCCAAGCCAGTCGTCTCCAGTGATGACGTCGCGGTCGTAGAAATCGATGTGGTGGGTTTGCTCGTTCAGGATGACGACAGAAAGGTTTCCCAACGACATGGAGAACGAATTTTCGACGGTTGGTGAGGTGTAAAATGGCCCTTGCGGTCCGCTCAGCACGAAGTACAAGTCCGGATCTCCAAACACGTCGTCAATGTCTTGGTTCCAACCGTTGCCCACCACATTCCAATGAAACGAGGTCATTTGGAGTTGCACGACTTCCGCCGTCAAGCTCAACTCGTACGTGCCCGGTTGTCCATAGATGGCGGTGGGGTGAGGCTCAATGCTCCCATTGCCGTTCCCGTAATCCCATGTGTGCATCACCATGGGGCCATCGTACAAGCTCGTGCATGACACGTGCAACGGCGCAAAACCAGACAACGTGTCTGTGTCAAACACCAAGTTTTCCGGATCCTCAAGCTCAGGGGTATGCACGGTGAAGGGCAAGCTGAAAAATTCAAACACGGTTTCCTCCACCCCGAAGGCCGACGCCACCACCTCCACCGTCAAATCCACAGAGAATGAGCCCGATTCCAAAGGGGTCCCGCACACCACCGCGCATCCATAGTCGTCACCCTGGATGGGGTAATATTCCCCCGAGAGGATGTTGGGGGTGAACACCAAGCCAGCAGGCAGCCCCTCCACCGTCATGACAGTCATGGACAAGAAGTCCACGGTCAGGCCCGACCCTGGATCAACAACAATCGGTGGCAAATGAAAGGTGGCGGACTCTTCATAGTAATCGCCAACGGTGGCGTCCGGCATGGCGCTGGGACACAACACTGGGTACGTTCCTCCGAAGCAGCCCGGGTCGATGGCGCAATCAAAGCATTGTCCAACAGCTGCAAACGACATGTGACCCAGGGCCATCACGACTGCCAGTCTCCTAATGTTGACTGATGGAATGCTCAGGAGGCTGATCACGATGGACAAAGTTGGCGCATGACTTGCAAGAGTCTTCGAAGTTTCGCAATTTAAGACTGATTACAGGAGAAGAATGCAGCGTACAAGGACGGCTTTTGTGACGGTGGTCTCTTTCGGGATCTTGTCCATGAACGCGCAAGTCTTTTCGGACGGTGATCCTGAGGGGCTGCTGTTCTCAGGGCACACAGGAGGGTTCTTGGGACAAGGCGTGAGCTGTGTCGATTTCAACAACGATGGCCTGGACGACCTGACATTTACTCAATACGAAGGACAGCTTTTGGCGTACACCAACGAGGGGCAAGGCACATTTTTGCCGGCAGATCTGGGGGTGTCGGAGTATCTGACCCAACCCAAAGCAGTGTATTGGGTGGACTTGGACAACGATGGCGACAAAGATTTGTTTGTGACCCAGAGGCTGGCCAAAAACGAATTGTTCGTGAGACTAGACGGTGGCGATTTGGTGCGTGTTCCTGGTGCTGGCGGCTTGGGGATGGCGGGCACGGACAGAACGTACGGCGCATCCATGGCTGATTTCGACAACGACGGCCTTTTGGATGTGTATTTGTGCAATTATCACTCCCCAGCTGCAGACAACGCCACCAACGCCCTGCTTCGCAACATGGGAGGAGTTGATCTGGAAATTGCCTTTGAGGATGTAACGGAATCTTCAGGTACAGGCAATGGGATCCAGCAATCGTTTCAATCCACATGGGTCGACGTTGACCGAGACGGTTGGCTTGACCTGCACGTTGTCAACGACAGGCTGTTTTGGCCAGACGTCTTGTTCAGAAACAATGGAGATGGAACTTTCCAGGACATGGCGACCGATTGGGGGCTGGCTGTGGAGGCATATTCCATGAGCTCTTCGTTTGCCGACTTTGACAAGGACCAAGATTGGGATGTCGTCTCGACCAACGGGGCGAACGAAGGCAATCATTTCCGGCGTTGCGTTGGCCAACCCTTTGCCAGTTCAAGCGGCACCGCCGAAGCTGATCTCATGTATGAAGAGGTGGCCAGTGAAGCAGGCATCCTCTTGTCTGAATTGGCTTGGGGTGCGAATTGGTTTGACGCAGACAACGACGGCTGGCTGGACCTCTACATTGCCACTGGCACCTCACTCTATTCCGATTTTCCGTCGGTCATTGACTTGTACCCGAATTCGACGAACGGTTTGTTCATGAATGACATGGGGTCATTTCCAATGGAGGATGCTTCTGACGCCGTCAATCCCTTCAACGAATTGACGTTTTCTGTCGGTTGTGCTGATTTCAATTTGGACGGCGCACTTGACTTGGTGTCCCATCAGATTGGGACCCATGCTCATTTGATGAATGGCGTTCCCAACGGGAATCATTGGGTGTCGATTGCCCTCGAAGCCAGTCAAGGTTGCCCTGATGCCATAGGAGCTGTCGTCACGTGTTGGAAGGACGGTTTGGGGGACATGAGGACCGTTTTTTGTGGCTCAGAATACCTTAATCAAAACAGCCAATGGCTGCATTTTGGGTTGGGGGCATCCAGCAGCCTGGACAGTGTTGTTGTCCAATGGCCTTGGGGCTTGAGCACAACCCATTTAGGATTGGAGGTCGACGGCCGTCATATCCTATCAGACCTGGGCGCTGACAATGGTTCAGAAGGAACGGGATGCACATACACGGCGGCCTGCAACTTCGACCCAACAGCTATAGAGGATGACGGGTCATGCGATTTGTCGTGCATTTGCGGCGGCGGATTGGTTTGGGATCAAGACACGCAAACATGCGTGATTCAGTGCGTCGGGGATCTGAATTTTGACCAATCGGTGTCCACAACAGACTTGTTGTACTTCTTATCGGTGTACGGCTTGGAATGCGGTTGACCTCGCCGGTATCTTCGCTGAAAAGCCAATTGCATGGGACGCGCATTTGAATTTCGGAAAGAACGCAAGATGAAACGTTGGGCAGCGATGTCCAAGATTTTTGCCCGTTTGAACAAGGACATCATCCTGGCCATCAAAGAGGGTGGTGGCATTGCCGATCCGGACACCAACGCGCGCTTGAGGGCGGTTTTGCAAAACTGCAAAGCGGCCAACATGCCCAAAGACAACATTGAGCGTGCCATCAAAAAAGCCACCGACAAAGACACTTCGGATTACAAGGAAGTGACGTTTGAAGGGTACGGCCCGCATGGCATCGCCATTTTCGTTGAGACGGCCACCGACAACAACAACCGCACCGTGGCCAACGTCCGNTCNCATTTCAACCGAGGAGGCGGACAGCTTGGCACCACAGGCTCGGNGGANTTCATGTTCAACCGCATGTGCTTTTTCAACGTGCAGGACACGGGCATCGACCTCGACGACTTNACCCTTGAGCTGATTGATTTTGGCGCGGAGGAAGTGGAGCGCGACGAGGAAGCCANCCAAATCATNGTNTCTGCCCCGTTTGAGTCGTTCGGAGGACTGCAATCGAAGCTGGANGCGGACGGCTACGAAATTGTGGAAAGTGGGCTGGAGCGCGTGCCGACCACGACAAAGGCCTTGGATGCGGCACAAACCGAGGAGCTGGAAAGCCTCATCGAAAAATTGGAAGGCGACGACGATGTGCAGGCGGTGTTTCACACCATGGAACCATCTGTCGGCTGATTCGTGCCCACCGCTTTTCTGCCCACCCCGAAGAGAACGGCCCAAGTTCAACGCGGTTTGTATCTTAAGGTGATGACCTGGTTGACTCGTGCGATGTTGTTGTGCTTGCTCCTGGGCGGGGCCACGCATGCCCTGGCCCAAAAGGAGCATTGGTCTCAACTCATGCGTGCCGAGGGCAACGAGTCGCATCAAAGTTTGGACGACATCCGTGCTGCGTATCAAGCACAGCACGGGAGCGACGCGCGGCTCCGTGGCACCGGGCTGAAGCAACTTGAGCGTTGGTCTCATTGGCAGGCCATTCGAGGCGGCCAGACACAACGCGTCCCCGCCGCATCTTGGTGGCTTGAGGGTGCCGAAGCCCGGGNTCAACTTCAGCAGAGNGCATCGACTTGGTCGTACATCGGCCCTGTGTCCGAGACTTCCGTTCCGGTTCATGGGGGAGCCGGTCGCATCAACAAGATCATCCCGTTTCCAGGACAACCCGAAAGATGGCTTGCATGCGCCCCCTCAGGCGGCCTTTGGCAAACACATGACGCCGGNCAATCCTGGTCCGTGTTTGGCATCGATGCGTTGGCCCCGCTCGGGACAAGCGACGCGTGGATTGATCCTGACAACCTCGACCACGTGTGGTTGGCCACAGGTGACAGCAACGGTGGCGACACCTACAGCATCGGCATCTTGGAGACGTGGGATGGAGGCGCCACTTGGTCGCCTCTGTCGCTGGGACTTGCCGTGGAAAACCAACAGCGTGTCCATGTGATTCAGCCGCACCCCACCACAGCAGGACAGTTCTGGGTGGGTGGCGATTTGGGGTTGTTCACCACAGCGAATGGAGGAGATACCTTTGCGATGCAAAGCTTCGGTTCTGCCGTGCGTGACATTGTCTGGATGTCAGACTCCACGGTGGTGCTCGCCCTGGAAGACCAAGGGGTGATCCGCAGCACGGATGGCGGCGCATCTTGGACGACTCCCACGCTTCCTTCCGATTTGGAAAGTGTGGGGCGGATTCAACTTGCAGGGGAATCGTGGGCCAACTCAGCCCACCGCGACACGATGTACGCCGTGGCCGGCCACGNCATCCAACAAAACTTCTTGGNCTTCTGGCGAAGTGTCGACGCCGGGGCCACTTGGGAGGCGATGGCCACCAAGGCCTCCGGTCCCAATTTGCTTGGCGTGGCCGTCGACGGCTCNGACAATTTGGGACAAGCGTTCTGGGATTTGTGCTTNGAAGTGNATCCCNCCAATGCCAGTCACGTGCTTGTGGGTGGCATCAACCTNTGGAGCACACTGAACGGGGGACANACTTGGAATTGCGAGCTTCACTGGCAAGGNGCTTCCACGGCGCGCCGAACCCATGCCGACCAACACGACCTCGTGTGGATGGACAACGGCGACGTCGTTGTGGCCAACGATGGNGGGGTGTTTCGTTGGCATGATGCCGAGGTGACCGATTTGTCTTCGGGATTGCAAATCACCCAGACCTACGCTTTGGGGCTGCACCCTGCAGTGCCTTCGCATCTCATGTTTGGCTCTCAGGACAACGGCACGTCGCATCAGTCCCCCTTGCACCAAGCACGGGTGCTGGACGGCGACGGGTTTGACTGCTTCTTCACTGGAAACGGCACGGACACCCTGTATGCCTCGGCGTATTACGGACTGCTTTATCGCTCCACGAACGGTGGGCGGACCATGACCCAGATCGCCGGTTACTTTGGGGGAACGGGGACGGTCGACGAAGTGGGAGCTTGGCACACGCCGTTTCAGGGGCACCCTGGCGTTCCTGGACGCATCGTAACAGCCAAGAAATCCTTGCACTTTTCAGACGACGGGGGAGATTCATGGACGACTTGGTCCGAGATGGGCAACGTCCAGAGCACCGCGCTCGCACTTTCCGCAACCAACCCTGACTTGGCCTTGGTGGCCAAGAACAACGTGCTTTACGCCCGGCAGGACATGGATGGGTTCACCCAAGTTGAGGGCCTTCCAGGGCTTCAAATCGGCGACGTGTCGTGCACGCAAGCTGGAACCAGCCAAGAATGGTGGGTGGCGTTTGCCGGTTATGAAGAAGAAACCAAAGTGTGGCGCACCCAGGATGGTGGCCTGAACTGGGAAAACCGGAGCGCTGGCCTTCCCAATTTGCCCATCCATTGCCTTTTGGAGCTCGCCGACGGCACTTGGTTGTGCGGATCCGACCTCGGAGTGCATGTGTGGTCCGATGCATCTCAATCTTGGAGTGCATTCGGAGAAGGGTTGCCCTTGACTCCCGTGACAGACCTCAAAGAAGACCTGATTCTGAACCGCATTGTGGCCGGAACGTACGGTCGAGGAGCCTGGTCGACTCCATTGCCAAGTGCACCAGATTGGGCGTTGGTGCCAGTGGAATTGGATGCGTCACCCGCACAATGCTTCAACGAAATCGCCGGTCATGTGATCTTGCACAACGCCGGACAAGCGCCTGTCGACGAATGTGCCTTGGAGATCACATTGTCCCAAGGGACCGACCAAATCACCACATGGGAAAGCCTGAACTTGGCTGAGCCCTTGGAGCCCGGGCAGTCTGTCGAGACACCCGAGTTGCTGTTCAGTTCGCCTTTTTTGGGCGAAGTCGAAATTTCCATCCAAGTCCATGCCGTCGACGGTTCGCCTTCAGGCGCGCCGTGGACATCCACGTTGTGGACGTCCGGGATGTCCGAAACCACAGTGCTGACGTGGTGGGGCGATTGCGAAAACGAGGACATGCGCTGGGATTTGACCGCCCAAAATGACGGCACCGGTTTGGCGTTGGCCAGCACGCCCCTGGCCTCTGGAGACACCCTGGTCACCTCCTGGTGCCTTCCCGAAGGTTGCTACACCTTGACCTGGAACGACGAAGGAGGGGATGGGTTCTCGGGCGCCTACTGTCAAGGAGCTGGCGGATTCCGTTTGCAATCGGGCTCAGGTGAGCTGCATCACTTGTCAGAAGGCCAAAACTTTGGGGACACGTTCAGTGTGCCCTTTTGCACGGGTGCATCCACGTGCCATGCCGACTACAATGGAGATGGTGTGCGGAATGTAGACGACTTTCTGGTGCTTTTGGCCGACTTCGGATGCACCGAGGGATGCATGGCCGACAACTCCAACGATGGGGTGGTCAACGTCATCGACGTGATGAATTTCCTCACGCTCTACAGCCTCGAGTGCCCTGCCAACTGAGCGCGGTCTCTTGAGGCGTACTTTCGCGCCATGGAGCACTTTACTGTCAAGCACCCTGTCGAGCTCATTGANGCGCTGATGTCCGAGGTCGGGTATTCCACCCGAACCCGTGCGCGCAATGCCTTGAAGCGTGGCGAAATCCTGGTGAACGGGAAGACCGCGTTCAAAGGAAGCGACGTGCTCGAGCCTGACACCAAAGTATCCATCCTGTCGAAGGAAGAAGTGGAGAAGAAAGCGAGGACAGGAGGCACAGGGCGGAAGCCCAAGGCGTCACATACGACCAACGTGCTGCGCGCACCATTTCCTGTGGTGTACGAAGACGAGAACATCTTCGTCTACGAGAAGCCTGCGAATTGGGTTTGTGCTTCCCCCAATCCAAAAGTGAAGACCACCTACACGGCCGTCAAAGCGTACTTGGAGAACAAAACAGAAGAAGAGGTGGATGTCCACTTCGTCAACAAGCTTCCGCGTGAGGCCAGTGGACTTCTTGTGGTCGCCAAGTCGAGGGAGTGGCGTCAGCACTTGCAAGAGCATTGGGGCAGTTTTGCCAAGGGCCTGTATGTGATGGTCGAAGGGCATCTCGCGGCCGACGATGCGTTGTTGCTCCGTCCTGAAAACGGGGACCCCTACGAATTGGAATACCGCACCATGAGGGCCACAGACCGGTTCACGTTGTTGAAGTTCAAGTCAGGTTACGACGTGATCCGAGACATGTTGCCGGCCTTGAGAAAGCAGGACTGCCTTTTGATTGGCGTTGGAAAAACAGCGCCAGACCCCATCAAGCGAGGGGGGATTCACTTGTTTGCCCTGGCCATCCAAGGCCCCAATGGGGAAACCATCAATGTGAAGACGCGGGTGCCCAACGAGTTCTTGAAACTTGTACGAGGCGGAAGCTCTCCCAAACCGGCCCCTCGAGCCCCCAGGGGAAAGCAGAGGAACGAGGCACGTCCCGGGCGGGACGCTCAGAGTGAAAAACGACGCTCCACCCAGTCTCGCAAACGCTGAGACTCTTCCAAAGGGAGTTCTTTGAAGGCCAGGCGCAAGGCCCGCCTCATTTGGGTGGGCTCAGCGTGCACGTGGCGGATGAGGCTTTGGAATTCCTTCAGGCGATCTGGTTCATGCTGCAAAGGAATGCCGGAGAATGTCATGTCGTGTGATTGAAAGTTGACCTCCCTTACGGGCCCTTGTCGCGAAAGTTTCAATGAATTGAGTCGGGGACCCGTCAATCGGGCGGAGACCCCCTAATTTTGGGGCGAACATTGAACATCAACGACATGTCAAACACAGTGTACATCGTGTCCGCAGTCAGGACGCCCATGGGAAGTTTTCAAGGCAAATTGGCCTCTGTGCCAGCCACCCGGCTCGGGTCCATCGCCATTGAAAGAGCTTTGAAGCACGCGGGGCTGGAAGCCTCAGCGGTGCAGGAGGTGTTCATGGGCCAAGTTCTCCAGGCCGGTGCAGGTCAAGCGCCCGCACGACAGGCGGCTCTCGGAGCAGGAGTGGGGCAGGATGTTCCTTGCACCACCGTGAACAAAGTGTGCGCCAGTGGCATGAAAGCCATCGCTTTGGGTGCCCAAGCCATTGCCTTGGGAGACGCCGACATCGTGGTGGCTGGCGGCATGGAGAACATGAGCATGGTGCCCCACTACTTGCAAGGCCGGAATGGCGCCAAAT
Organism: Crocinitomicaceae bacterium; assembly: GCA_002729115.1. Taxonomy (GTDB): domain Bacteria; phylum Bacteroidota; class Bacteroidia; order Flavobacteriales_D; family Sanyastnellaceae; genus UBA11663. Next base: position 8,992 of record PBWG01000017.1, read on the forward strand.
TTGGAGACATCAAAGTCAAGGACGGCATGTTGTTGGACGGATTGACCGACGTCTACAACGCCACACACATGGGCAATTGCGCGGAGTTGTGCGCACGCGAGAAGGGAATCAGCCGAGAAGACCAAGACGCGTTTGCCGTGGAAAGCTACCGCCGAGCCACCGAGGCCTGGCAGGATGGCAAATTCAGCGAGGAAGTGGTGCCTGTGTCCGTTCCTCAGCGCCGGGGTGAACCTGTGGTCGTGGACTGCGACGAAGAACACACCAACGTTCGTTTGGACAAGATTCCCCAGTTGCGACCAGCTTTTGACAAGGAGGGCACGGTCACGGCAGCCAACGCATCGACGCTCAACGACGGCGCTTCAGCGCTCGTGTTGGCAAGCGAAGAGGCCGTCGCCAAGATGGGATTGAAACCGCTGGCCAAAATCCATGCGTCAGCCGATGCCGCCCAAGCCCCTGAGTGGTTCACCACAGCGCCGTCATTGGCCATCCCAAAAGCCCTTGACAAGGCTGGATTGACAGTGTCGGACATTGATCTCTGGGAACTCAACGAGGCGTTCAGTGTGGTGGGCATCGCCAACAACCAAGCCCTTGGACTTGATCCGGAGTGCGTCAATGTCCACGGCGGTGCCGTGGCGCTGGGGCATCCCCTGGGGTCCAGCGGGTCCCGAATTGTGGTGACGCTGGTTCACGCGCTCAGGCAGCACGGTAAAAAGATGGGAGGCGCTGGCATATGCAACGGAGGGGGTGGCGCTTCAGCTGTGATTGTGGAATCCCTGGATTGACATGACAGATTGCTGGTGCCCGCTCAGTCACGTCCCCCTCAGGGCAGAGGCTTCGGACCGCGCGGAATGCGTGAATGAGGTGCTGGCAGGGGAGACCGTGACAGTCTTGAATGAGGGGGCTGGAAATTGGGTGGAAGTGAGGCTTCCTGACGGCTACCAAGGGTGGATGGACCGCAGGCAACTTCGTGCGGTGACTTCCATGTGGATGGGGACACCGCATCGCACCACAGCCTTGTCCAGCGCTTGGGACGGAGTGCCTGGCGGGTGGCTGCCCGCGGGTGCATGCGTTCGAGAACATGCTGGCCGTTGGCATTTGGGTGAGTTGGAGGTCGTTCCGCACCAAGGGTCGACGCCTCAACCCGTGTCCTCGATGTGGGCCTGGGCAGAGACCATGCGGCATGTGCCCTACCATTGGGGTGGCAGGAGTGGATGGGGATTTGACTGCAGCGGCCTGGTGTCTTTGGC
>PBWG01000018.1 GCA_002729115.1 Crocinitomicaceae bacterium
GTAGCCCTTGTTGCTCCACGCTGAAATCGCGCAATCGTGCATGGCGCCACCCAACGCGAGGTAGGCTTTCACGTCGAATTCCAAATCGTCGATGATCGGTCCCTGGCCCCGCCAGCGATGCTCGCCGGCTTGGGCGTCGAGGATGAATTCGTTCAACAACGTGAACCAGTGGCCAGGAGGCGTCTCCGAATCCGGACCGTCTGCCCAAAATTCTGCAATCACCCGGGCGTAGTCGCCGCGGGGCACGACGTTGGGCTCGTACGGCTCGCCCGTGAACGGGTTGAGCTCGTGCCCTTGGCCTCCAAAGTTGCCGTTCTCGTCGTACCACGACACCAAGCCGCCTTCTTCCCACGCGTAGAACTGGTCGAGGTCTGTGTTGGCGGGCAAGCTGCCGTCGTACTTCAGGCTCGCGGGGCTGATGTCCCACATCACGCCGTCGTCGGGGCTCAAGTGCTCGCTCCAGCTCACGACCATGCCGTGATTCCACTTCCACAGGTCCTCAAACCCGCTGGCCACAGCCGTGTCGACGTACACCGGCGGGCCTGGGTTGTGCCACACCTTGTACTCGCACCCGTCATTTTCCAGGACCGTGAGGTTGCTGTCGCGAAGGGCAAACCCAGGAACCTTGCCCCACTCCGGCCCGAGAAACGGCGGAGTTTCAGTCAACAATTCACCGCTTTGGTCGATTGCGAAACTCAATTCGACCGCCTGCCAGGCGTTGGGGTCCTGAAGGCCGTTGGTTCCTGGAATCTCCGGCAAGATGTTGGGCTCGCTCTGCACGTAGCAGGTCGAGGCGTAGTCGTTCACTTCGTTGGAGCCGTCGGTGAAGCCGTAGGCGATGAGTTGCTCTGCGATGTAGTTGCCCAACGCCGGCGCCCCATGGGTGGCGTAATCGGTGCTGGTGAAGCCCGGATCGAGCTCCTGGATGATCATTTGGACCAAGATGTTGTCCATGGTGGATTCCGCTTGGGGACTGTCCGAATACCGGTGGGTCAACAACCGGAACATCGCGTAGCTGATGGCCACCTCCTGGGCCTCCTGAGTCCCTTCAGGCGTGTCTGGAATCTCCAGCGCCTCGGGGTCAAAGGGGCAGGTGTAGCCGTCGAAGGTTTGGCCGAGGAACACGTTTTGCGCGGAGGTCGAATCGTACGCCGCCCAGCAATCGTACATCAGGATGCTTGCGTGATACAGGTTCCTCGCGTGCACCGTGGGCCGGGCAAAGTCGTTGCGGATGGCTTCGAGGTTTTGCTCGTTCCATTGGTGCGCCACTGTGTGCTGCTGCGCCGAGACGCTTGTGCACCCCATCACCACGAGCCCCATCGCCCACATCGCACGCTTCATCCAATCCTTGTTCAATTCCATGTCGTTCAAAGTCAGGTCCATTGCAATTTACAACATCTCGCCCGGCGCCTTGTGCACCCAGGGTTGCATCTGTCGACACGCCGATGTGACCAAATGAAAAGCCCGATGCACTGGGTGCACCGGGCTTGAAGTAGCGGGGACAGGACTTGAACCTGCGACCTTCGGGTTATGAGCCCGACGAGCTACCAACTGCTCCACCCCGCGATGAGGTTCCGTTGCCTTCGTGCCTGAGTCATGACCTCGGCAGCAGCGGATCGTAAATGTACACAAGGTTTTTCCATCTGCAAGCGCCGGGGGCGGTTTCCACGCCCTTTCCCGGGGGGACCCGTACCTTTGAGCTTCGAAAATGTCCGCCGTGTCTGACAACGCACCCCTCCCTCCCATGCCCCACACCAGCGCCGCACAACCTGTGCCGGAAGGCCACCGTGCGGGCTTCGTGAACATCGTGGGCTCGCCCAACGTCGGCAAAAGCACCTTGATGAACCGGTTGGTGGGAGAGCGTTTGAGCATCATCAACGCCAAGGCCCAAACCACGCGCCACCGCATCATGGGCATCGTCAACGAGGACGACTGCCAAATCGTCTACAGCGACACCCCGGGCGTGCTCGACCCTGCCTACAAGTTGCAGGAGGGCATGATGAAGTTCGTCAAGACGGCGTTGCAGGACGCCGACGTGCTCCTCGTCGTGACCGACGTGAACGAGCAAGGCATGGCGCACCCGGAAACCCTAGAGAAGATTGCGGCGATGGACGTGCCGACGTTTGTGTTGGTCAACAAGATTGACCTCGCGACAGACCAAACCGCCGTCGAAGCCAAGCTCGACGCCTGGGCCGCCAAACTTCCCCNCGCCTCGGTGGTCCCCATNAGCGCGCTCCACAACTTCAACGTGGACACCCTGCTCGAGCGCATCGTGCAGCAGCTNCCAGAAGGCCAGCCCTTCTTCCCGAAGGACGAGTTGACCGACAAGCCCATGCGCTTCTTCGTGTCGGAAATCATTCGGGAGAAAATCCTGACGCACTACAAGCAGGAGATTCCGTACAGCTGCGAAGTNGTGGTGGAGGCCTACGAAGACACCCCCGACATCACACGCATCCGCGCCGAGATCCACGTCGCACGCGAGTCCCAAAAGCACATCGTGGTCGGCGCCCAAGGGCGCATGATCAAGCGCGTCGGCATGGACTCNNGGAAGGACATCGANTCCTTCCTNGGCAAGAAGGTCTTCTTGGACCTGTACGTCCGNGTGGACAAGAANTGGCGCGACGACGAGCGNAAGCTCAAGCGCTTCGGATACATGGACTNACCTCGGCCATGGTCCTCTTCCCNCCTGCCAAAATCAACCTCGGGCTCCACGTCCTCGGCAAACGCCCGGACGGNTACCACGCGNTGGAAAGCNTCTTCNTNCCNNTGGCCTGGACGGACATTTTGGAAGTGGTCGTCGACCCCCACGTGGCGGCAGGCGACATGAAGACCACCTTCACGGGGCTGCCCATCCCAGGGGCGTCGGACGACAACCTGGTCGTGAAAGCCCACCGCATCCTCGCCGACCTGCACGACCTGCCNGGCTTGCACCTGCACTTGCGCAAAAACCTGCCCATGGGCGGGGGCATGGGCGGCGGAAGCTCGGACGGCACCTATGCGCTTCTGGCCATCAACGACGTGTGCCAACTTGGCTTGTCNAAGGAAACCCTGCTTGCCCATGCGGCGGAACTTGGAAGCGATTGCCCCTTCTTCGTGGAAAGCGCACCTGCCATGGTGACGGGCCGCGGGGAACACGTCTCCCCTTTGGGCTTCGAGTTGCCCCTGGACGGGGTGTGGGTCGTGGTCGCCAATCCAGGCATCCACATCTCCACCGCCGAAGCGTTTGGCGGACTCACGCCCACGGACAGAACCACCCCATGGGACCAATTGGCCACCACCCCCCTTGCGCAGTGGCACACCCTCATCCGGAACGACTTTGAATCCGGCGCGGTGGAGCGACACCCGGCCATTGGAGACCTGTTGCAAGCCCTGCGGGACGCCGGGGCATCGTACGTGCAGATGACCGGAAGCGGCTCGACGGTGTTTGGGCTGTTTCACTATGAAACCTTGGCCAGGGCGGCCGGGACCGCCTGTGGCGCCCAATTCGTGGGGCCGCTCAGCGCATGAGCATGAACACGGTCTGGACCCCATTGGCACCTCACTTGGGCGCCCGGGGGTACAGCCATCCGCCCAGGCCAGCGAACAGCACGTTGGGCAACCACGCCGCCACGAACCGGATGCCTTGCTCGTTGAGCGGGAACCATGGCGGCACCGCCACAGCCGCTGCCCACACGGTGATGACCTTCGACGCGAACACGTAGGTGAACCCGATCAGCACGGCCGCAAACAAGTGAAGCCCCATGCCCCCGCGCATCCGGCGCGCCGCGATGCTCACCCCAATGAGGGTCAGCACCAGGATGGCCGCAGCGTTGGCTGTTCGGCTGTGCAGCGTCAACTCCAAATTCGCCGTGTCCGCCCCACGCAAGCGCACCTCGTCGATGTGCTTCCTCAACGTCCACGTGGGCATGGTTTCCACCACCTCCTTGCGCTCTGCAAAATCGTCGATGCGCATGGTCAAGGCCGTGTCCATCCGGGAAAGGAAGCGGTGGCGTTGGCTGCCGTCGGGGTTGAAGTCGCGAACGCTCGCGTTCACCAAGCGCCATGTGCTGTCTTTGGCCATGTAAGTCGCCTTCGCCGCCAGGAGGCGCTGCTGAAGCTCAGGCCCGTTCCACTGCTCCAGTTGCAGCTTGTACCCTGTGGCCCGGCTGTAGTTGACGCTTCGGAAGTACACCACGGTGCCAGGTTCCACCTCCCGATAGAGGTTCCGATCCTGAACGTGCACGGTGGTCTTCACGAAGCTTTCTTCGAAGGCCAATTTTTGCTCGTTCGCCTTGGGCACAATCACGTGGGCGAGCGCCAACGCCAGCACCATGAGAAGTCCTGACGCCATGAAATACGGGCGAAACAAGCGCTTGAAAGGCATGCCTCCAGCGAGCATGGCGACGATTTCGCTGTTTTGGGCCAAGCGACTGGTGAACCAAATGATGGTCAGGAACACGATGAACCCGCTCAGCAAAGAGGCGAAGTGAAAGCACACGTTCAGGTAGTAGAGCGCCGTGTCCCCCAGCGGCGCGTTGTGCTCCACAAGGCGGCTAACACTATCCATCAAATCGAACACCACGACCACCATGCAGAACACCCCCAGCATGAACCCGAAGGTGCCGAGGAACTTCCCCACGATGTAGCGGTCGAGTCGTTTCATGTCACACGCGCTGGGCGAGTTGCACCACCATTTTGTCCTTCCATGGGCGGAAGGTGCCGGCTTGGATCTGCTTCCGGGCTTCGCGCACCAGGTCGAGGTAGAAGCACAAGTTGTGCACCGACCCGATGTACAAGGCCAAAAGCTCGTTGGCGTGGAACAGGTGCCGGACGTATGCCCTGCTGTACATGTGGTCCACCGGGGCCGAGCCGCTCGGGTCGAGGGGGCTGGTGTCGGTTTTCCATTTGGCGTTCTTCATGTTCATGATGCCGTTCCACGTGTAGAACGTCCCGGTCCGGGCATTCCGTGTGGGCATCACGCAATCGAACATGTCCACCCCCAAGGCGATGTTCTCCAGGATGTTCACCGGCGTGCCGACGCCCATCATGTAGCGCGGCGCGTCTTCCGGCAGGATCGCACATACCTCCTCGCACATGGCGTACATGTCCTCGTGGGGCTCGCCGACGCTCAAGCCGCCAATCGCATAGCCCAGCGAAGGCACCTCCGCCACCGCGTGCGCAGAGGCGCGGCGCAAATCGGGGTACGTTGACCCTTGCACAATGGGGAACAGCGCCTGCTCGTGGTCATACAACGGCTCGGTCTCCTTCATGCGCTTCACACAACGGTGCAACCAACGGTGGGTCAGCTCCATGCTGTTCTTGGCGTACTGCCGCGTGGACGGGTAAGGCGGGCACTCGTCGAAGGCCATCACAATGTCCGCCCCGATGCTCCGCTGAATGTCCATCACCTTCTCCGGCGAGAACAAATGCTTGCTTCCGTCGATGTGGCTGCGGAACGTGGCACCCGCCTCGGTGATTTTTCGATTCTCGGCCAAACTGAACACCTGGTACCCGCCGCTGTCCGTCAAAATCGGACGGTCCCAATTCATGAACTTGTGAAGCCCGCCCACCTCTTCCAACACGTCGGTGCCGGGGCGGAGGTGAAGGTGGTAGGTGTTGCCCAAAATGATGTCCGCGTTCACCGCTTCCTTCAACTCCTTCTGGGGCACGGCGCGGACGGTGCCGATGGTCCCCACCGGCATGAAGATGGGCGTTTGGATCGCCCCGTGGTCGGTGTCGAGGACGCCGGCCCGCGCTTTGGAGCCAGGATCTTGGGTTTCGAGGGTGAACTTCAACGCGTCGGTGTTGACGACCGCCCTGTGTCCAAGACGGTCCGTGGAACCCCAAAGGTAACTTGGGAGCATGGTCGGGACACTCTTCAACACGGTCACCGTGATCGTAGGCGCGTCGGCGGGGTTGGCCTTGGGCGCCAGGTGGTCCAACGACCTCAAGGACAAAATCTTCGCCGTCATCGGGTTGTTCACCCTCGCCATCGGCGCCATGATGGCCTTGGAAACGGAAGGGCCCATCGACTTGTTCCTGGCCCTCGTCCTCGGCACCGTCCTCGGCCACTCCTTCCACCTGCAAGCCCGCATTGACGCCCTGACAAAACGCGCGTCTCGGGGATTCATGGAAGCCTTTATGCTGTTTTGTTTGGGCTCGATGACGTTGGTCGGATGCATGGAAGACGGCCTGCTCGGCAAGCCCAACCTCTTGTTCATCAAAGGCACCATGGACCTCATTTCCAGCGCCTTCTTGGCCGCCACCCTCGGGCGCGGTGTGCTGTGGTCGGCCGCTGGGGTGCTCGGGTTTCAGGGCGCCCTCACCCTGGCTTTCATGGCGCTGGGCGAAGGCATGGACTCCGCGCTCATCCGCGAACTGAGTGCCCTCGGAGGCATCCTCATGCTTGGCATCGCGTTCCAGCTGTGGGACGTGCGCGCCAACGGCCGTCCGGCTTGGCCGCTGGTCGACGCGTTGCCTGCCCTGCTGCTGCTCCCCCTGATTCGCATGGCGCACACCTGGCTGGAAACCGCAATCTTCGGTTGATGGCTCGGAAACGCGCATCCCGCATCGACACCGGACGGCTGGGCCATTTTGTGGGCGCGTTCTTGGTGTTTGGCGCGTTGTACCTCGCGTGGACCTACTGCCACGCCCACGTGGTCACACCCTGGCACGCCGCCGGCGACCGGGCTGGCAAGGACGTCGCCGAGGAACACTACGCAGTGGACGTGCTGAACGCCGCGCGGAAGTACGATTTGGACTACAGCTACCTCATGGCCCTGCTCATGTTGGAATGTTCCGGCAAAAAGCCCGCCGGCGCGCGTTTCGAGCCGCAGGTGTACAAACGGCTGCAGCAAGTGAGGGACGGCAAGCGGCGCAGCTACGAAAACGTCACCCCCGCGCATTTGGCCGACGCGTCCGACGACGCGCTGAGAAACTTGGCGACGTCGTGGGGGCCGTTCCAGCTGATGGGGTACAAGTGCATCTTGCTGGACGTCAACATCCGGGACATCCGCGGTCCCAACGGGGTGGAGCACGGGGCCGACTGGATCAACCAGACCTACGGCAACAGCCTCAGGGCCGGACGGTTCAAGGATTGTTTCCACATGCACAACACCGGCTCACCTTACCCCAAAACTGGCCTGCCACGCACCCACGATCCCCAATACGTGCCCCGCGGTTTGGCCATGATGAACCAGTTCACCGCCCCGGAACCGCCCGAAGCCATCTTGCACTGACCCGACATGCCTGCCAACAAGTACGCCCTTCTTCGGTACCGGATCATCGACCGGTGCCTGACCAACCCAGGAAAGCCGTTCCCGACGAAAGAGGAATTGCGCTTGGCCTGCGAAGAAGCGCTGTACGGGAGCGACGGGGAACACATCAGCATCAGCACCATCGAGAAGGACTTGTGGGCGATGCGCAACGAAGCGGACCTGGGGTATTACGCTCCCATTGAATACCACAGGGACGAGCGCGGGTACCACTACACCGAAGACGGGTACAGCATCAACGACATCCAGCTGAACGACGACGACCTGGACGCCATCCGGTTCGCGACGAAGACGCTGATTCAGTTCAGGGAGTTGCCCATTTTCCAGCAATTCGACCAAGCCCTGGGCAAGATTGCGGACCGCCTGGAAGTCTCCCCCAACCTGGACCCCGAAGGCGTGGACAAGCACGTGCAATTTGAAAGCACCCCGCACGCGGCCGGGTCGGAGCACTTGGGGCCCTTGCTGCATGCCATCCGGGCGCACCACCCGATTTCCCTCACCTATTTGAAGTTCACCGACACGCCGACGGAGTCCAACTACGTGCTGGAACCCTACTTGCTGAAGGAATACCGGAACAGGTGGTACCTGCTGGGTTGGGACCCTGGGCGAGGCCACATCCGCACGTTTGGGTGCGACCGGATTCGTAGCATCGCCGTCGACGACACCCGCAAGTTTCAAGTCCAACCGTCATTTGACGCGCGGAATTACTTCGAGCACGCGATGGGCATCACCGTCTTGGGAGACGGAACGCCTGAAGATGTCGCGTTCCTCTGCGACCCGCTGCTGGCGAAGTACCTGACGTCCCAACCCCTGCACCATTCCCAATCCATGGACCTTGACGAAGAGGGGCAAGTGACGGTGAGGCTCAAGGTCATGCCAACGTTTGAGTTGCTGCAATGGCTGCAAGCCCACGCCAGCGAGCTCACGTTGTTGCGCCCTGAAAGCATCCGCCGCTCCATGGTGGACAACCTCCAAAACGCCCTCGAACGACAAAAAATTTCGAGTCCGTAAATCCATTGCGGAGTGCCTTGGTCCCTTTGGTTCAGAGAAAACAACCACTGAACCCCAACACCATGGCACTTCCCCTGAACCCCGCCCTCGTCTCCACCCCCAGTTCAATCGCCGACCTCCCCCAAGCCCGCATGTGGGTGGAGCGGTTTGCGCGTCCTCAGGGCTTCAGCCCGTACGCCTGGAACACCACCAAGCGCATCGCCATGGAAGTGTGGAAATGCCACTTCGCCGGCCGGCCTTTCCAACGCACACTCAACTTCATGCACCCCCTCTTCTACCAAATGATTCGCACACCAGAAGGCCTTCCGCTGGTGCCCGCGCGCAACATGCGCGGCTTCGTTTGAGACCTGCGCCTGAGGGCGACGCAAGATTATGTGTGTGAACAAGTTCCGCTTGATTTTCCGACCGAAGCAGTAGGGAACAAAGCAACCATCTTGTATGTTGCAACGTTGTTTTCATCGAATCCTTTACGCGATTCGTCGAAATCCACACCTGCAAGATGGACCACAGCAAGCACACCGAATTGGTTCCGATGCTGCAGCAAAGGCTGCGGTCGTCCGGACCCGAAGGCACCCCCTTGGGAGGTCGCTACGGCATTTTGCTGTCGTTCACGGGAACTGTGGAACGTGACATTGTGCCACACCTGTTGCAGTTGGCCGAGCGGAGCCTGGCCACGTCAGGGTGCAGCCGCAAGGAGATGAAGCGGGTGCTGTTCGTGACCATCGAGGCCGTCCAGAACGTCATCCACCACGGCTACATCGACCCCTCCGGAGACATTGCCCTCTACTTGACCCTGGAAAACACCCCCATTGGATTTCAAGTCCACTGCGGCAATTGGATGGCCACCTCGGACGCCGCCGCCTTGTCGGAGCGGGTGTCTCACTTGAACAGCCTCAACCACGCCCAACTGCGTAAACTCTACATCGACGTGCTGTGCAACGGCGAGCAATCCGGCAACCAAGGCAACGCGGGTTTGGGGCTGATTTCCATGGCCAAGCGCACACGTGGCCCCATTGAATTCGT
>PBWG01000019.1 GCA_002729115.1 Crocinitomicaceae bacterium
CAGGCCACCCAAGAGACGGGGATTGCCAACGTGCAGTGGACATCTGCATTCGAGCGGACGTTGCACCGTTTGATGGCCGAGGCCCAGGCGCTGTATTTGAACGACAACCAGCACACCCGCGCCAAGTTGACGGTGGAAACGCGGAACGACCGTGAGAACGCCGCGTTGCGCGCCAAATACCCCCACCACGAAATCGAGCGCAGTGCGCCCATCTTGCACAGCATCCGGGCGGTCAAGCGCCCGCACGAGGTGGACCAAATGCAACGCGCCTGCGACATCACAAAGGCCGGCTTCGAGCGTGTGCTTCGGTTCGTCAAGCCCGGGGTGATGGAGTACGAGATTGAGGCGGAATTCATGCACGAATTCCTGCGTCGGGGTTCGCGTGGGTTCGCGTACACGCCCATCATCGGGTCTGGATTCAACGCCTGCGTCCTGCACTACATCGAGAACAGCGCCGAGTGCCAAGCTGGCGACGTGATCTTGATGGACGTGGGGGCGGAGTACGGCAATTACGCCTCGGACATGACCCGTTGCATTCCCGTGTCGGGCACCTTCACCGACCGCCAACGGGCCGTGTACAACGCCGTCCTGTCCGTCATGCAAGACGCCATGAAGCTTCTGCGCCCGGGCGTTTCCCTTCACGACTACCACAAGGAAGTGGGCGACTTGATGACCGCCCAGTTGCTGGACCTCAAGCTCATCGACCGCCACGACATCGAGAAGCAAAACCCCGCTTGGCCTGCTTACAAGAAGTACTTCATGCACGGCACCTCGCACTTCATCGGGTTGGACGTCCACGACGTGGGCCACTGGCACGAGCCCATCGCGCCGGGACACGTGTTCACGGTGGAGCCGGGGATTTACATCCGCGAAGAGAATTTGGGCATCCGCCTGGAGAACGACATTGTCATCACCGAGGATGGATTCCACGATTTGATGGGGCACATCCCGCTGGAAGCCGGGGCCATCGAGGAGGCCATGAACTCCTGATTCGGTTGTTGGCAACCTGCTGAAAGGCAGAAAACGCGGTGACAATTTGGGTGTACTTTGTGCCCAAATTCTCACTCATGCGTTCTCAAACTTCAACCTCATTTTGGTGGCCTGCTGTGTTGGCTGCGATGTCGGTCATGGCGCTGCTTCCCTCTACGGTCCAAGCGCAATTCACGGGCTTTTCCGCGGTCATGGACACCATTTGGCACGCCGACGGCGCAGACGACATCGACGGCCTTGAGTTTTACGGATCCTACTCGATTTACGCGGAATTCACCAGCGCGACGGACGTCCTGAGTTCGCTGTACTCCGACGTGGAAGCGTTGGGCACGCCCGCGGCGGGCATTGAAGGAACGTGTGGGTGCTTCCAGTCGGCCATCGCGGCGTCTCCATGGTTGTGGGAAATCAACCCGGCGTTGATTCCTTCTTTCCCCGACCTGCAGTACTCCACTGGATGGACCATTGGCATGTACGACAGCGGTGCGCCTGGGGCCGTGGCCCCACTCACCCAAGATTTTGCAGGCCCATGTGAAGGCTTCACGACCACCAACGGCGCCATGTTTGTGGTGCCAGAGATTGATTTCGAAACGGGGTTGGTGAACGGGCCGGCTGTGGCTGTGGCGGGCGACGACTTGAAAGTCTTGGTCGCGCGTGTCACCACATGCGGGGAATTCACCTTGCAGTCGTGTGTGCAGACGTTCCCAGGCGGGGACCAAAGCGTGGAAAGCTACGTGTGCGCTGAGCCCTTCACAGTGATCCACCCGTACCAGGATGGGGAGTGCTTGAACGACGCGGACGGCGACGGGGTGTGCGACGAGTTCGAGGTGTTGGGATGCACCGACCCTGCGGCGTGCAACTTCGACCCGGAAGCGACGCAGGACGACATGTCGTGCGAATACGCCATCCCCCCTTACGATTGCGACGGTGAGTGTGTGAACGACGCGGACGGCGACGGCATTTGCGACGAGTTTGAGGTGGAGGGATGCACCGGCAAAGGCGCGTGCAACTTTGACCCCAACGCGAGCGACGACGACGGCACGTGCTTCTACCCCGGCGACCCTTGCGACGACGGCATCGAACTGACGGAGGACGATGAAATTCAGGGCGATTGTGGGTGTTTGGGGGTGAGCTGTCACGACCCTGAAGCGTGCAACTTCTCGACCGAGGGCATTGAGGACAACACCGTCTGTTCCTACATCGGCCAATACACTTTGACTGGGGAAACCGACCCCTTCTCACAGACGCTTCAAGTGTACACGTACACGTACACGGAAGGCAGTTCGTACGAGTGGAACGTCATTGGCGGCGACATCCTCGAAGGCAATGGCACAAGCGAAATTTCTGTGGTGTGGAACGTCGGTGGACCTGGATCGGTCTGTGTGGTGGAAACCAGCGAAGGCGGCTGCGAAGGGGACGAAGTGTGCTTGATTGTGGACGTCAACGTGAGCTCCATCGAAGAGGCGTTGGAGGGAAGCCTGGAGATTTTCCCAGTGCCGGCCCGCGACAACTTGCACTTGGTGTGGACGGGACCAACCCTGGACAACGCGTACGTGGTCCTTCGCGACGCGGCTGGCCGTGCGGTGAAGGAGATTCAAGTGAATCAGCGCGACGTCCTGGACATCTCTGCGCTGAGTGCAGGGTCCTACATGTTGGAATTCACGGTGCCTGAGCGTGGCGCCATCAAGCGCCGCATTGTGGTCCAGTGACCTTGAACGACGAATGTCTTGGAAGCCCTTCCGCACCATGCGGAGGGGCATTTTGCTGCCCAACATTCGGGGTCACGCCCTGCGGGGCGCGAGCTTGGGCGGTTGCCGCCGGCGCGCGGTGATGCCGCTGTCCACGCCGGCAGGGAGCACCCCTTGGTCGGCGTAGCGCGGGTCGGGCAGGGTGTCCAGGCGCTGCATGCGTTGGGCGTCGACGTTGATGCACCCAAACGATTCCGACACGGTGCCACGCACGGCGTACACGCCCTTGCCGCGGAAGGGGAAGTCGCGGGCGACCCCCGGAAAATGCACCGTGTCCAGCCAAGCCCCTTCGAGGTCCACAAAGCATCCGAAGCACATGCGCTCGCCCTTGGCGGTGGCGGTTTCCTTGACGGTCACAAGGTGGCCCACGACGGTGACGACGTCCCCGACCCGTTCAGGGAGGTCGCGTGCCAGCACGCCGCTTCGGACCACGGCCTTGGCCTCTTCGGTCAGCAACAGAAAGGGCGAGCAGAGGGGGAAGCCCAGCAATTCCCATTCGTCGAACGCGTCCGTCAAGGGGGCCGTGTCCAACGGGGGCAACACGTAGGTTCTTGGTTTGGGTGGGGCGAAGAGCTCTCCCGTGCCGGCGCCAGCACGGGCAGGCAGGCTGCGTTTGCGGGTCAGATGGTGGGGAGTGGATTGGGCGGCCAGCAGGAAGTGGGCTTCCCAGAGCAGCACCTGTTTTTCCGCGCCGGTGAACCGCAGTGCCCCTACGCGGATGAGCAGGGTGAGTTGTTCCAGCGACGGCCCGACCCGTTCCACGAAGTCGACCAGGGACGCGAAGGGTCCGCCGTCGGCCCGCGCCTGTTCGAGGCGAGTGACGGTGCTGTCTTGGAGGTCTTTGACGAGGTTGAATCCGAGGGTCAGCGTGCGGGTGTCGGGGTCGGTGGCCGCGAGGGCGCCGACGGTGTTGACGCACGGGGCGGCGATTTTGGCCCCCAACATTCGCGCCTCGTGCACGTAAAACTCGGTGCGGTAGAAGCCCCCGAAGTTGTTGATGCACGCGCACATGTATTCCAGGGGGTGGTGCACCTTGAGGAACAGGCTCTGGTAGCTTTCGACGGCGTAGGAGGCGGAGTGCCCCTTGGCGAAGGCGTACCCTGCGAAGCTTTCCATCTGGCGCCAGACCTCCCGAACGACGTGCACGGGGTGGCCTTTGGCGACCGCCTTGGTGTGGAAGGCGTCGCGGGCACGGTCGAATTCGTCGCGCGACCGAAACTTGCCGCTCATGCCCCGCCGCAGAACGTCGGCCTCGCCGAGGTCGAGCCCCGCGAACCGGTGCGCCACTTTGATGACGTCTTCTTGGTAGACCATCACCCCGTAGGTCTCGGGCATCAGGGCCAGCAACACAGGGTGCGCGTCTTGGCGTTTTGTCGGGTCGCGGTGCCGTTCGATGTACGCCTGCATCATGCCGCTTCGGGACACCCCAGGCCGAATCACCGAGCTCGCCGCGACCAATCCCAGGTAGTCGTCCACTTGCAGCTTGCGCATGAGCATGCGCATGGCAGGGGATTCCACGTAAAAGCACCCTGTGGCGCGGGCCTCGCGCAACATGGACCGGACGCCTTCGTCGGCCTTGAACCTGCGCATGTCGTGGATGTCGATGCGCGCGGCGGCCTCAGGGTCCTGCGCCCGAACCATGTCGAGGGCGTCTTTGATTTTGCCCAGGCCGCGCTGACTCAAAATGTCAAACTTGTGCAGCCCCACGTCCTCGGCAACGAGCATGTCGAACTGCACGGTGGGCAACCCTTTGGGCGGCATGAACAAGGCGCCGTAGCGGTGGATGTCGTCGTGGGCGATCAGCACCCCGCAGGCATGGAGGGTCAGGCTGCTGGGGAAATCGCGCAGCACGGCGGCGTATTGGAGCACGACGTTCTCCATCTCGCCCAAGCGATTGGGGTTGAATTTTCCGGCACACAGGGCGTCGATTTCGTGTTTGGGCAGGCCCATGACCTTGCCCAATTCACGCACCGCGGCCCGGTATTGGAAGGTGTTGTACGCGGCGAGAAGCGCCACGTTGGGGAAGCGCTTGAACATGTAGGCCACCACGTCGTCGCGGTCGGTCCACGAGAAATCGATGTCGAAGTCCGGGGGGTTGGCGCGGTAGAGGTTGATGAAGCGCTCGAAGTAGAGGTCGAGTTCGATGGGGTCGACGNCGGTGATGCGCAGCAGGTANGCCACCAGGCTGTTGGCCCCGCTGCCCCGNCCGACGTGGAAGTACCCTTGGCTTCTTGCGTAGCTGGTGATGTCCCAATTGATGAGGAAATACGCCAGGTAGCCTTGCTGTCGAATCAGCCCGATTTCATGCTCCATCCGGTCGAGCACAGCAGGGTCGTGGTCAGGATACCGGTAGGCCAAACCCTCCGCGCACAGCGCCCGCACGAGCGCCTCGTCCTCGTCTTCAGATTCCGTGTAGGTGTGCGGGTTGTTGTGCAGCCGGCCTTCAGGGGGAGAGGGCAATGTCATGTGGCATCCTGCCATCAACGCCTCCGCCCGCGCCACCAGCTCAGGCATTTCGGCGAACGCGTCTCGCAATTCCGAAGGTCCCCGCAAGCAATCGCGCGGGTCGCCACAGTCGGCCGGGTCCAAGCGGCTCAGCAGCGTGTTGTGGTCGATCGCCCGGAGCAAGCGGTGGGCGTTCCAATCGCGCTTGCACGTGAAGGTGGTCGTGGATTGGGCGACCAACCGTCCTTTCACGTCGCCCTCGACGCCTGCCAACCTCACCGACGGCACGTCCCACGCTTGCACCCCGATCCACTCGTCGTGTCCCCATCCGTCGTCGGGCATGGCGGCGGGCCAGGGGTACACGGCGGCCACGCCCGCCCGCCGGACCTCATCGGGCAACCGCGTGGGGTAAGGCGTTTGGGAGAGGTGGTGCTCCGACGCCCAGCGGCACAGCGCGGCGTAGCCTTCCGGGTGCCGCGCCAGGGCCACGAAGCACCGATCGCGGCCGTTTCGGANGTCCATCCCCAACACGGGCTCGACGCCCTTCTCCTTCGCCCTCCGAACGAAGTCCCAGTTCGCAGACGTGGTGCCGATGTCGGTCAGGGCAAGGCGGGTCACCCCCACGGCCTGTGCCCGGTCGATCAATTCATCGACCGACAGGATGCCGTAGCGCAGGCTGAATCGGCTGTGCGCGTGGAAGTGCATGGAGGCGTCAATCGAACAGGGATCCTTGGTGTCCCCAGGTCATGCCACGCGGTTCTTCCGCCATCGGCCCACCTCCGCGCGTGGTGTCCGACGCCTCGGCCGCCCGGCGGCTGCGCGACGGGGATTCGCCCATCCCAAACACCTCCAGCGTCTCGTGCAATTCGTGGGTGAATTCAGGCCAAACCCGTTGCCCCACGGGCTGCAGCAACGCCGACCCGTTCCGCCTCGGGTCGCGGATGGCGGGCGAAATGGGGTAGGCGTTGAACCGCTTGGCGTCCCAGGTTCGAAGCATGGCCGTGACGTCGCCGAGGGGCGTGTCGGGGTTGAGCCATTCGCGCTCCCGGTCCGGGTCGAGGATTACTGGGGCGCGGTGGTGCCCCACGGCTTGGGTCAGGGCGTTCGACACCGTGGTCAGGACCGCGAACGANCGGAGGCGTTCGCCGCTCGNCGGGTCGCACCACTCGTCCCAAATCCCGGCCAAGGCGAACGGACGCTGCCCGTCGCGGGGGTAGATCACAAACGGTTTGGACAGTTTCTCCCGCTCGGGCCCTTCGATGAACGCGTCGGCCACCACAAGGCAGCGTTGCGACCGAATCGCCTTGCGAAACATCGGCTTGTCCAAGATCCCCATCGCCCCGGTGTANCTCGGGTCGTTCACCGCGTTNCGGTCGCCCTCCGCCCGCGCGTTGATCATGTANTACTGCTTCTTCGCCCAGCCNGGGGTGAACCCAAACTGCATCATCTGCACCTCGCCGGGCTTGTCGCTGGCCACCACCGGCGCTTGGTCGCCGTGGCTGACGTTGGTGTTGGCGGTCCAGGGCGTGGGGGCCTGGACGTTGAAGCGTTGCTCCACGGCTTGGATGGAAGAGACGGTGACGTAGCGGCCGCACATGGGAAAAAGGATTGAGGGTGGTGGGACAAAGAGGGGCAGGGGGTCATTGGTGCCGGTGGGCCAAAAGGGGGGGCGGCCCGCCGTTGAAGGGGTTGCTTCGTCCGATGGTTCGGGCTTCAAGCCCCGCCGCTCGGACCACGCTTCGGTCCCCGTACCGGATCCGGATGTGGTCCATGGCCTCGTACAGCTTGAGGCGCTCTTCGGTGTCGTCGAACAGGTGGATTTGGCATCCCCCACCGACCAAATGGCTGTAGCGGACCCCAATCAAGCGCACGCGCACGCGACGGTCCAACAGCTTCTCCAGCAACTCCTTCGCCACNGGCACGAGGTGGTGGTCTGCGGCGGTGTAGGGGATGCGGCGTTGCATGCTNTTCGTCGAGAAGTCGGCGTAGCGCACTTTGACGGTCACGCACGCCGAGAGTTTGTCGCCCCTNCGAAGCTGGAANGCCAGGTTTTCNGCCATGGCGAGCATGATGGCGTGGAGCTTGTCGCCGTCGGTGGTGTCCTTGGCGAAGGTGCGCTCGGTGGAGATGGACTTGCGCTCGTTGTACGCCACCACCGGGGCGGTGTCGAGCCCGTGGGCCTTGCGCCAAATGGCCCGGCCGTTCTTCCCGAGCACCTGCTCGAGGAGCTCCACAGGCATGTCCTGCAAGGTGCGGATGGTGGAGATGCCGAGGTTGCGCAGCGTCCGGTACGTCTCGGCGCCGACCATGGGGATTTTTCGGACCGAGAGCGGTCCGAGGAAGTGCCGTTCTGTGCCGCGGCTGACTTGCCGTTCGTTGTTGGGTTTGGCTTCGCCNGTGGCCACTTTGGCCACGGTTTTGCTGGTGCTCAACCCCANCGAAATGGGCAGCCCGGTTTCCCGAATCACCCGCTCCCGGAGCTCCCGTGAAAATTGCCAGCACCCGAAGAACCGGTCGAGCCCGGTCAGGTCGGCGTAGAACTCGTCGATGGAGCTTTTTTCGCACACCGGCACCGCCTCCCGCACGATCTCGGTGACGAGTTCCGATTGTTTGGAGTAGGCCATCGAATTGCCGCGAATCACCACGGCCTCAGGGCAGAGCGCCCGNGCCATNTTCATCGCCATNCCCGAATGCACCCCAAANCTGCGCGCCTCGTAGCTGCACGACGCCACCACACCTCGGTCGCCGGTTCCGCCAATCAGGATGGGTTTCCCCTCCAGACGCGAGTCCATGCGCCGCTCCACCGACACGAAAAACGTGTCGAGGTCCATGTGGAGGATGGACCGTTGGGGCGAAGTGTGTGGGTCGTTCATGGCAGACATCAAATCGGCCTGCTAAAATAATGAGCAAATCCAACAATCCGAGCAAAAGGTGCTATCTTTGTTTTCATGCNAAGCAAACTGCCNGAGAATTTGAAGTNCCTTCGGAAGGCCAAAGGCTGGACCCAGCAAGCCCTTGCGGACCGGTTGGGCCTCACGCGNCCCACCCTCGGGGCNTACGAGGAAGGNCGCTCGGAACCCAAGCTGTCGGTGCTCATCGACATGGCNGCGTGCTTTGGCACCACCGTGGACGCGCTGGTGCGCGGCGAGAAGAACGCCGAAGCCGCCGAGCGCGCCAAGGGCGACAGGATGCGGGTGTTGACAGTGTCCGTCGATTCGGCCAGCGACCGCGAGCGGGTGGTGGTGGTGCCNGTCAAGGCCGCCGCGGGNTACGCCCACGGCTACGGCGACCCGGAGTGGGTGTCTCAGTTGCCGACGTTTGGGTTGCCCCTGAAGGAACTGGCCCCCGACTCCACTTACCGCATGTTCCAAATCGAGGGCGACAGCATGTTGCCCANCCCGTCAGGCAGCTACATCCTGTGCCAGTACGTGGACGACTGGATGAGCGTCGGGGGGTTGAGGCCGCACATTGTGGTCACCCGCAACGACGGGGTGGTGTTCAAACGCATCGAGAACGACCTGCCTGGTGGCGGACGCCTGGTGCTGCACAGCGACAACCCTGCGTTCGCGCCTTACGCCGTGGCGGGAGACGACGTGGTGGAGGTGTGGCGCGCGGCGGCGTACCTCAGCTTTGAATTGCCTTCAGCTTTGGATGGACAACCCGCCTCGGCCGCGAGCCTGCGGAGCGCCTTGGACACGTTGCGGGGAGAAATCGACGCGNTGAAGCGGTCGGAGTNNGAAAGCTGACCTTCGAGCGGNCGTCACACGCCCAATGCGACGACCTCTTCGACGGCGTCGAGCTTGGATTTGAGCAATTGCTCGATGCCGCCTTTCAGCGTTTGCGTGGAGGAGGGGCAGCCTGAGCATGCGCCCCGCAGGTGCACGTACACCGTGCCCTCGGAGAACGCCTTGAAGTCGATGGCGCCGCCGTCTTGCTCCACCGCGGGCCGCACGAATTCTTCGAGGAGCTGTTTGATGGTGTCGTCGTGCTCGGAAGGCACGATGTCCTCCTCGGCGATGAATTTCACGGACTCGGGGTCCAGTCCGGCAGGCGCCGCGGCAGGCGCTTCAGACACGGCCGACGCCAACTTGGGAAGGGCGTCTTCCAGTTTGTCGGCTTCCACCGCTTCCGCGTGGTCCATGAGCCACTCACGGATGTACTCGCGCAATTGCTGCACAATCATTTCCCACCCGAGGCTGTCGTCTTTGGTGACGCTGACCATTTGGCCGCTGATGAATACGTTGGTGACGAAGGGAAAGTTGAAGATTTCCGTGGCCAAGGGGCTGCAAAGCATGGCCTCGCCCTTGTTGCGGAATTCAAGTTGCAAGTCGCCCGGCACGAGGTCGCGGTCGGCGACAAACTTCATCACCGCAGGGTTGGGGGTCATCTCTGCGTAGACGCTGGTGGGAATGCGTGGAGTTTCCATGGNCTTCAAAGGTACGCAGGGGATTTCCAGAGGCCGTGTCGTCGGNGTACCTTGAGGCGTCCTTTCAGGACGTGGTAGACGACCTTCACATGTGGATAGACGATTTGATGACACGCACGCTTTTCAGGGCCGCCTTGGGTGTGGCTTTCTTGACTCCTTGGGGCCTTCAAGCCCAATCTGACCCAACCTTCCCGGTCAACGGCACCCACGACAAAGCGCTGGTGTCCACCGTGCTGGAACACGCCACNGTGCACCTCGACGCCACCACCGTCCTGGAGGACGGCACCGTGGTGATGCACAGGGGCCGCATNGTGGCCGCCGGCCCNGCNNGNGANGTGACCGTGAACGGNCCCGCCGTCCGTTTGGACATGACGGGGTTGCACTTGTACCCTTCGTTCGTGGACGTGCACAGCGACTTCGGCACCCCTGAGGTCCAAAGCGCCGGGTGGTCCCGCACCCCCCAAGACTTGAGCGACAAGAAAGGCGCGTTTGGGTGGAACGAGGCGGTCCGCCCGGAAACGTCTGCGGCCATGGAGTTTGACCCAGCAGCCGACGAAGCCAAGNCCNTGCGCAAGGCCGGGTTTGGCGCCTTGTTGACGCACGTGCANGACGGCGTGGTGCGNGGCACGGGCGCGGTGGTGCTGCCTTTGGCGGANCCNCGGGAAGCCTTGCTCGTCCCCGACGCGTCGTTCCACATGAGTTTCAGAAAGGGATCGTCGTCGCAGAATTANCCNAGCTCTCTGATGGGCNCCACGGCGCTGTTGCGCCAAACNCACCTCGACGCCCANTGGTANGCCGAGGCGTCNCCNCGNGGCATGGCGGGNGGCACCAACNTGTCCCTCGAAGCCTTCGTGGCCTCGGAAGCGTTGCCGCGCGTCTTCTCAGCGGGCGGCTGGAAAGACGTCTTGCGCGCTGAGACCGTGCTGGATGAATTCGACGTGACGGAGCCNATTGTGCTGGGCGGCGGAGACGGCTACCAGCGCGCCGAGGCGTTGGCCTTGGCTGAAGTGCGAATGGCGGTGCCCGTCAACTTTCCGAAGGGGTACGACGTGTCGGATCCCCATTTGGCCCGACTCATCGGATTGAACGAGCTCAAGCATTGGGAATTGGCTCCCTCCAACGCCGCCCGGCTGCACGATGCAGGGGTGCCCGTGGCGTTCACCGCGCATGGGTTGAAGGACCCATCTGCCTTCCTGGGGAACGTCCGGAAGGCGGTCGATGCCGGCCTGTCTGAAACAGAAGCGCTTCGGGCCTTGACTTCGACGCCTGCGTCGTGGCTCGGCCTGTCGGAGCAACTGGGCTCCTTGAAGCAGGGCCGTGTGGCCAACGTGTTGGTGACGGACGGGCCTTTGTTTGCCCAGGGCACCCACATCGTGGAGCATTGGGTCGCCGGACAAGCGACGCCGATGCGCGACCGCCACCCCTTGGACCTCACGGGGACGTACAACGTCAACGTGGAGGACAGCGTGTACGCCGTGGAGGTGAAGGGCGAGCCCAGCGCGTGGAAGGCGTCGTGGACCGTCAACGACTCCACCGACAAGAAGGTGCTGTTGACCCTCGACAACCGGACGGTGGTGTTCCGCATTCCGACCGCCGACGGTCCCATTCGGTTGACCGGCAACGTGTGGATGGAGAGCCGCATTTGGGAAGGGTCAGGCCAAACCGCCGACGGACGCTGGGTCGATTGGTCGGCCATCCGAAACGCCGACGAAGATTCTGCCCCAGACGCTCCAGACGCCCAAGAGGTTGAGGCGGAAGAGGAAGCTCCCGACGTCGCGGAAGTCCTGGAATTGGAAACCCTCGACGAGGAGGAAGACGGCTTGGACTTGTCCGGGGTTGTGTACCCGTTCACCGCGTACGGCACACCGGACCGGCTTGAAGCGGAGACCGTGTGGATCCGCAACGCGACGGTGTGGACGTGCGAGGAAGAGGGGGTGCTCGACGGCGCCGACGTGCTGGTCCACGAAGGTAAGCTCGTGGCCGTGGGGACCCAACTCAACCCGTCGGAGTTGCTGCCCGCAGGGGTGGTGCCGGTGGAGCTGGACGCCAAGGGCAAACACGTGACCCCAGGCGTGATCGACGAGCACACGCACATCGCCGTGGACCGCGGGGTGAACGAAGGAACCCAGGCGAGCAGCGCGGAAGTGTGGATTGGCCACTCGGTCAACAGCGAGGACGTCAACATGTACCGCCAATTGGCCGGCGGGGTGACGTGCGCCCAAATCCTCCACGGCTCGGCGAACCCCATCGGGGGCCAGAGCGCCATTGTCAAATTCCGGTGGGGCTCCGAGCCTCGGGAATTGTTGTTCGAGGATGCGGTGCCGTTCATCAAGTTTGCCCTCGGGGAGAATGTGAAGCAGAGCAACTGGGGCGACGGGTACCGAAGCCGTTTCCCGCAGACGCGCATGGGGGTGGAGCAGGTCTACTACGACCACTTCATCCGGGCCCGCGAATATGGCATGGCGCAGCTTGAGCACCNGGCCGCCCTCCGGAGCGCCAAGCGCAAGGACATCCGGGAAGGCCGGGGACCGCTGGAGCCACGTGTGGATTTGGAGCTGGAGACGCTGCTGCAAATCCTTCGGGAGGAGCGCTTCGTGACGTGCCACAGCTACCGTCAAGACGAGATCAACATGTTGATGCACGTGGCGGATTCCTTGGGCTTCCGCCTGAACACGTTCACGCATATTTTGGAGGGCTACAAGGTGGCCGACAAGATGGCGGAGCACGGTGCTGGCGGGTCGAGCTTCAGCGATTGGTGGGCGTACAAATACGAGGTGAAGGACGCCATTCCTTACAACGGCGCCGTGCTGCACAACCAAGGTGTGGTGACGGCCTTCAACTCCGACGACGCGGAGATGGCGCGCCGCTTGAACCAGGAGGCGGCCAAGGCCTACAAGTACGGCCGCGTGCCGGAGGAGGAAGCGTTGAAGTTTGTGACGCTCAACCCCGCCAAGTTGCTGCACATCGACCACCGNACGGGCTCGTTGAAGGCNGGCAAAGACGCCGACGTNGTGGTGTGGTCCGACCACCCCCTGAGCNTCAACGCCAAGGCAGAGCAAACCTTCGTCGACGGCGTCCGTTGCTTCGACAAGGACCGTGACTTGGCGCTTCGCGAGGCCATGCGCTTGGAGCGTGCGCGCCTCACCGCCAAGATGTACGACGCCGGCCAAGCTTCGGGCGCCGCCGGCCAAAAGCGCCCCAGCGAGCGCATCCAATCTCATTACCACTGCGACACCCTGACCGATGAAAACCGTTGATTTGACCTCCTTGTTTGGGGCCGNGCTGGCCCTGATGTTGGGCGCCAGTGCGGCGTGGGCCCAGCCCACCCCTGGGGCAGAACAAAGCCGTTCCATGTTGATTCTGGGCGCCACCGCCCACTTGGGCACGGGCGACGTGCTGGAGGATTGCGCGGTGGGCTTTCGCGACGGCAAAATCGATTACGTCGGCCGCAGTTTTCAGGTGAACCGCCAGAAGTACGACGACATCTTGGACGCCACCGGACAACACCTGTACCCGGGCTTCATCGTGACCAACACCACCTTGGGTCTTCAGGAAATTGGCGCGGTTCGGGCCACCCAAGACCAGTACGAGGTGGGCACGTTCCGCCCGAACGTTCGGTCTGTGATTGCGTTCAATACAGACAGTGAAATTCCGCCCACGGTGCGCACCAACGGGGTGTTGATGGGCCAAATCACGCCCCGCGGCGGTGTGGTTTCGGGCTCCAGTGGGGTCGTCCACTTCGACGGGTGGAACTGGGAAGATGCGGCCATGGTGATGGTGGATGGGATTCACTTGAACTGGCCGTCCACCCACCACCGCCACCGCAGCGACGGCAAGGTGGACATCCAGCGCAGGAAGACGTACGACCAGCAGAAGCATGAGATCGAGCGGTTCTTCGGGGAGGCCCAGGCCTACGCTTCAGCGCCCCGTGGCTCGGTGACGGACGTGCGGCACGAGGGCATGCGCGGGCTGTTCGACGGGTCGCTGTGCTTGTACGTCCACACGAATGACGCGCGGGCCATCACCGAAGCGGTTCATTTCAAGCGCGACTTGGGCATCGAGCGCATGGCCATTGTCGGAGGTTACGACGCCTACCTCGTGGCGGATTTGCTCCGCGAAAACGACGTGGCGGTGATGTTGCAAAGCGTGCACAGCCTCCCCCGGTTTGCCGACGACGACGTGGACTTGCCGTTCAAGCTGCCCAAGCTCCTCATGGACGAGGGGCTGACCGTGGCCTTGCAGGTCGACAAGCGGATGACCGAGATGAACTCGCGCAACCTCCCGTTTTACGCAGGCACCGCCCGGGCGTACGGATTGACAGAGGAGCAGGCGATCCAGGCGTTGACGCGCAACCCTGCCCGCATTTTGGGCATCGACCACCAAGTGGGGACGTTGGAGCGTGGCAAGGTGGCGACGATGTTCTTGTCCGAAGGCGACGCGCTGGACATGCGGACCAACAGCTTGACCCACGCGTGGATTGAAGGCAGGGACATCGACCTCGACAACCGCCAGCGTCAGCTCTACCGGAAATTTCAAACGAAATACGGCGCCGAGGTGCTGGACGCCCCCCGCTGATCACGGCGGGACGATTTTTCTTGAGTCAGTACCCTGTCCGGGACCGAACGCGGGACAGGACGTCGCTGGCGACGGCCCGTGCTTTCTCGGCGCCTTTGGCGAGGGCCTCGTCGATTTGGGCTTTGTCGGCCATGAGCTCGTGGAAACGCGCCCGCTCCTCGGCGAATCCGTCCACCAGGGCCTCGAGCAACGCCTTCTTGGCGTGGCCCCATCCGTAGCCACCGGCTTGCAACTGGCGTGCCATCTCGTCGGCTTGGGCCTCGCTGGCCACCAAGCGGTACAGGCTGTGGGTCACGTTGGCTTTGGGGTCCTTGGGGTCTTCGAGCGGCGTGGCGTCGGTGACAATTTCCTTGTTGATGCGCTTCTTCAGCGCCTTGGGGTCGTCGAAGATGTTGAGCGTGTTGTCGCGCGACTTGGACATCTTGCCGCCGTCCAGCCCTGGGACGTACATCGTGGCTTCTTGCGTCATGGCTTCGGGCAGCACGAAAGTGTCGCCCATGGCGTGGTTGAACCGGCTCGCGACGTCGCGGGTCATTTCGAGGTGCTGCATTTGGTCTTTGCCCACAGGGACAAGGTCCGCGTCGTACAGCAGGATGTCCGCAGCCATAAGCATGGGGTAGGCGAAGAGCCCGGCGTTCACATCGCCCAGCCGGTCTTGCTTGTCCTTGAAACTGTGCGCCAACGTCATGCGCGAATAAGGGAAGAAACACTGCAGGTACCACGCCAGCTCGGCGCACTCCGGAACGTCGCTCTGGCGGTAGAACACGGTGCGCTCGGTGTCCAACCCAAACGCCATCCATGTCGCCGCCACGGCGTAGGTGTTTTCTCGAAGGGTGGCACCGTCCTTGATTTGGGTCAAGGAGTGCAGGTCCGCGATGAACAGGAACGAGTCGTTGGCGCCTTCGTTCGCCAATTCAATGGCCGGCTTGATCGCCCCCAGGATGTTGCCGAGGTGCGGGGTGCCGGTGCTTTGGATGCCTGTCAGAACGCGTGCCATGGGGAGGGGTTTAGCAGAACTCGTCGAACGCCATTTTCAGGTGGTCGGCGATCATTTCTGCGGTGCGGCCTTCGATGTGATGGCGCTCCACCATGGCTGCCAAGCGGCCGTCCTTGAACAACGCCACGCAGGGCGAAGAGGGTGGGTAGGGGAGCATGAATTTGCGGGCGCGGTCGACGGCTTCGCGGTCGACCCCGGCAAAGGCCGTGGTGAGGTTGGTGGGCACCTTGCTGTGCTTGACCGCCAACTTGACGCCAGGGCGCATGGAGCCTGCGGCGCAGCCGCACACGCTGTTGAGGACCACAAGGGTGGTGCCTTCCTTGGCCAACGCGGTGTCCACGTCGGCTTCGGTGATTAATTCGGAGAAACCGGCCTCGGTGAGGTCGGCCTTCATGGGGGCTACGAGTTCAGGTGGGTACATCGTGGTTGATTTTCAGAAGTGAGGGGACAACAGGTGTCACGCGTCGGTGTTCTCGTCCTGCGCGGTGGAGCGCAAGAACAGTTCGTCGTATTGCTCGTCGTGGATGGGAGACGGCGCGTCGATCATCACGTCGCGGCCGCTGTTGTTCTTGGGGAACGCGATGAAGTCGCGGATGCTGTCGCTGCCGCCAAACAGGCTGCACAAGCGGTCGAATCCGAGGGCCAAGCCCCCGTGAGGTGGCGCGCCGTACTGGAAGGCGTCCATCAAGAACCCAAACTGCGCTTGCGCCTCCTCGGGGCTGAAGCCGAGCAAGTCGAACATGCGGGCCTGGATGTCCTTGTCGTGGATCCGGATGGACCCGCCGCCGATCTCGACACCGTTGATGACCATGTCGTACGCGTTCGCCTTGACCGCCCCAGGATCCGATTCGAGGATGTCCATCTGCTCGGGCTTGGGCGAGGTGAACGGGTGGTGCATGGCGTGGTAACGCTCGGTGTCTTCGTCCCATTCCAGGAGGGGGAAGTCCACGACCCACAGCGGCTTGAAGACCTTGGGATCGCGCAACCCGAGCTCCGAGCCCGTGTGCAGGCGGAGTTCACACAGTTGCTTGCGCACCTTGTCGAGGTCGCCGCTGAGCATGAGCACGAGGTCGCCAGGTTGGGCGCCGGAATGCGCGGCCCACGCGGCTTGGTCCTCGGGGCTGAAGAACTTGTCGACGCTCGACTTGAACGTGCCGTCCTCGTTGACCTTGCAGTACACGAGGCCTTTGGCCCCGATTTGGGGGCGCTTCACCCAGTCGGTGAGCTTGTCGAGTTGCTTGCGTGTGTAAGAGGCGCAGCCGGGCGCCACGATGCCGAGCACCGCTTCAGCCGAATCGAACACGCCAAACCCCTTGCCCTGGGCCACAGGACCGAAGTCGACAAACTCCAAGTCGAAGCGGACGTCGGGCTTGTCGCTGCCGTACCGGCGCATGGCCTCGTCGAAGTCCATGCGTGGGAACGCCGGCACGTCGATGTCGAGCACCACCTTGAACAAGTGCCGCACGAGACCCTCAAACGTGTTCAGGATGTCCTCCTGCTCCACGAATGTCATCTCGCAGTCGATCTGGGTGAATTCCGGCTGGCGGTCGGCGCGCAAGTCTTCGTCCCGGAAGCACTTCACAATCTGGTAGTACCGGTCGAAGCCGCTCACCATCAGCAGTTGCTTGAACGTTTGGGGGCTCTGCGGCAAGGCGTAGAACTGCCCGGGGTTCATGCGGCTGGGCACCACGAAGTCACGGGCGCCTTCCGGCGTGGACTTGATGAGGTACGGGGTCTCCACGTCGATGAAGTCCACGCTGTCGAGGTACTTCCGGGTTTCGATGCCGATGCGGTGGCGCAAGAACAGGTTGTTCTGCACCGGCTTCCGGCGCAAGTCCAAATACCGGTACTGCATCCGCAAGTCGTCTCCGCCGTCGGTGTCGTCCTCGATCGTGAACGGCGGCGTCTTCGCCGCGTTGAGCACCTCGAGCGACGTCACGTCGATTTCGATGTCCCCGGTCGGCACGCGGTTGTTTTTGGATTCCCGCTCGCGCACGGCGCCTTCGACTTTGATCACAAACTCACGGCCCAACTTGCGGGCCTGCGTGCAGAGCTCCACGTTGGAATCCATGTTGAAGGCGAGCTGGGTCAACCCGTAGCGGTCCCGAAGGTCCACAAAGGTCATCCCGCCCAAGTCGCGGGTCCGTTGAACCCATCCGCTGAGCGTGACTTGGGTTCCGGCGTGGTCGAGGCGGAGTTCTCCGCAGGTGTGCGTTCGATGCATGGGACCCCAAAGTTACCACCTGCCTCACAACGAAAACCCATTCGCTCCTGCAGAACTCGTGGCCTGTTTTGGGACCAATTTTGAGCCACATCTGAAGAAGATACCGTCATGACCATGAAGCAGACTTTGAACGCGGCCCTTTTGGCTCTCCTCACCGCGGGCGTGCAAGCCCAAACCGACTGGCAACAGCGCGTCGACACGGAACTGTCCGTCACCCTGGACGACGTGAACCACGAGTTGCGCGGCCACGTGCGCATCGCCTACCAGAACAACAGCCCCGAGACGCTGGAGCACGTGTGGATCCACCTTTGGCCCAACGCCTACCGGAACGGGTCGACGGCCATGGCCAAGCAGCACTACCGCGACGGAGACATGTTCATGTTCTACGCGATGAGCCGGGACCTCGGAGGCATTGACTCCTTGGCCTTCACCAGCGCCAAGCAGCCGCTNACNTGGNNTTANCACCCGGAGCACATCGACATCGCCAAGGTGGAGTTGGCCAAACCCCTGCCTCCCGGCGGCCGCGTGGTCGTCGAAACNCCCTTNCGGGTCGACATCCCCAGCGGCAGCATCTCGCGCCTGGGACATGTNGGAGAGTCGTACCAAATCACCCAATGGTTCCCCAAGCCCGCGGTCTACGACGACGAGGGTTGGCACCCCATGCCCTACCTCAGCCAGGGCGAATTCTACTCAGAGTACGGCAGCTACGACGTGAAAATCACCCTGCCCGCCAATTACACGGNGGGCGCCACAGGCGACTTGGTGCCGGGTTCTGAGGACAACGACGCCGAGAAGTCGCGCTTGGACAGNTTGGCGGCCGACACCAAGATGTGGGTCAAGAACCAAGGCTGGAAAGACGCCGAGAACACCTTCCCGGAATCCTCCCAGCGCACCAAAACGTTGCACTACCGCCAAGACAACGTCCACGATTTCGCGTGGTTTGCGGACAAGCGCTACAAAGTCTTGCGCGGCACCGTCGTCTTGCCACGGGATAAGCGGAAGGTCAGGACGTGGGCCATGTTCACGCCTGAAGAGGGTGAGCTTTGGCAGAAGGCCCCGGAATACCTCCACGACGCGACGTATTACTACTCGCTCTGGAACGGGAACTACCCCTACAACCAGGTCACGGCCGTGGACGGCACCATCTCCGCGGGCGGCGGCATGGAATACCCCAACGTGACGGTCATCGGCACCGCCGGCAGCGACTCGGGCTTGGAAACGGTCATCGTCCACGAGGTCGGCCACAACTGGTTCTACGGCATCCTCGGCAGCAACGAGCGTGAAAACGCGTGGATGGACGAGGGCATCAACTCGTTCAACGAGACCCGCTACCTCCTGACCAAA
The DNA here is from genome assembly GCA_002729115.1 of Crocinitomicaceae bacterium. GTDB lineage: Bacteria > Bacteroidota > Bacteroidia > Flavobacteriales_D > Sanyastnellaceae > UBA11663. The sequence continues at coordinate 18,747 of PBWG01000019.1, forward strand.
TACGGCGAGGACAAGGACATCTCCCTGCTGCTCGGCGGCGAGAACAAATTGGCCCAACGCTTCGAGTTGGAGGACTTCCAGTACAAGTGGATCGATGAGCTGAGCTACCTGTTCCCAGCGCGTTTTGGCGCGGACCAGCCCATCCAGTGCCACAGCAACAGCCTCACCTCGTTGAACTACGGCGCCATCATCTACAAGAAGACCGCGGCGGCGTTTGCGATGCTGCAGTCGCACCTGGGCGAGGTCGCCTTCGACAAGGCGATGCAGCTCTACTTCGACCAGTGGAAGTTCCGCCACCCTGCCCCAGAAGACCTTCAGCTTTGCTTGGAGAAATCCACGGGCGAGGACCTCAGCTGGTTCTTTGGCGATTGGATCCAAACCACCAAGCGCAACGACTTGGCCCTGGTGAAGGCGTCGGCGGACAAAGGCTTGACGGTGAAGAATGTTGGCGACTTGCCTTCTTCGGCCAAAATCTCGGCCATGCAAGGCGACTCCGTCCTGACCGTGGTGGACGTGCCTTTCACCGCGCCAGGCGCCCGCACCACCGTGGACGCGCCTGCAGTGTCGGGCGTGGACAGGTGGGTCTTGGACGAGGACCGCGTCACCCTGGACTACGACAGGAGCAACAACGTCCGTCAGGCCTCGGGCCTGTTCAAGGGCATGGAGCCCCTGCAACTTCGCATGCTGACCCGCTTGGAACATCCCGACAAGACCCAAGTGTTCTGGCTGCCGGCGTTGGGGTGGAACGCCCACAACGGACTCATGGCGGGTGCGACCCTGCACAACATGGCCCTGCCCCCACGCGATTTCACCTACCAGTGGACGCCGTTGTTCTCGGTGCGTGAGTTTGGACAAGGTGTGGACTTCGGCGGCATCCTCTCGATGGATTGGCGCAAAGACCAATGGCACGTGGGCATGCGCTCCTCCCAGTTCCGCGCGGACGAGGCCATGCAGTTGCGTCCAGAGGTGGCCATTCCTGAATACGACGGCGACCTGCTCACCCGAACGTCCCTGACGGTGGAACGCAAGCTCAACGCGGCACCTGCCTCCCCATGGAAAGGCGTGGCACGGTACGAAGGCGTTCACGTATACGGGTACGTCGACCCGGCACCCGACGCCATGTGGACGCTGTTCCCCAACTCCGGAGGCGTGCGCCTTCAGCGCCGTGCCTCGCGCCTCGAGCTCGCCGCCGAGCAGCGCTCGACCGACGTGCCAGGCTTGTCGCAAGAGGGCTCGCTCTTGTTGGGACGTGTGGTGACCGAGGGCTTCCGGTTGGACACCCTGCCCATTTTGCCCTCGCCCCCGGCGACGCAGGCCAGCGCGGTCACGGTGCAGCACCTGTTCGCCGACGCCTGGTGGCACGTGGAGTACACCAAACCTCGCCGAGGCCGCGAACACACGTGGTCGCTGGACGGCCGTGTGACCCGCGTGAACAGCCAGCTGGTGGACCCAGAACTTGAGTTCAACTGGGCCGATTCACGGAACCTCGACAACCCCGACTTCGGCACCGCAGTGGCCGGCATGGGTGCCCAATTCGACCCGTTGGCCGACCAGCTCCTCTTCAACCGCGGCGGCTCGCCGGCGGACGGATGGACAGGCCGTCAGGCGTCGTTGGACCGCGGCGGCTTGCCGCTGGACATGGTCGCCCCGCAGGGGCTGTGGTCCATCCGTGCGGGGTACGATTCACCCCTGGGTCTGGGCCTGTTCGCCGGGGCCGTGGGCGCGTGGAGCGACGGCGTGGATGCGGTGGGCGGTTCCGATTTGGAGGTGGTGTCCAACGCGGTGGTGGGCGTCAGCCTGCCTTTGGGCCCACTAGAATTCCAAATCCCCGTGTGGACCGCCGAAGCCGCCGAGGGCACCCAGCCTTGGGAGGCGTGGATGTTCAAGTTGGACTTGCGCAGCTTGAATCCGCTGTCCTTGGTGCGCCAAAACCTGCAGTAAGCCGTCGGAACTCCCGTAGTTTCGCATCATGCAGAACCCCACAGAACGCCTCGAATCGATGCGCGCCGAAGCCCTGAAGGGCGGCGGTGAGGCTCGGATGGAGGCCCAGCACGGCAAGGGCAAGTTGACGGCGCGGGAGCGCTTGCAATTGTTGTTGGACCCCGGCACGTTCCAAGAATTGGGACAGCTGGTGACGCACCGGTCCACGAATTTTGGCCTGGACAAGCAGAAGTTCTTGGGCGACGGCGTGGTGACCGGTTACGGCAATGTCAACGGCAGGCTCGTCTACGTGTTCTCGCAAGATTTCACGGTGCTTGGCGGCTCCTTGGCCGAGGCCCACGCCCAGAAGATTTGCAAGATCATGGAGATGGCGTTGGACAACGGCGCCCCTGTGATCGGACTCAACGACAGCGGCGGCGCGCGCATCCAAGAGGGTGTGGTGAGCCTCGGCGGATATGCCGACATCTTCCACCGCAACGTGAAAGCCAGTGGGGTGGTGCCTCAGCTCTCGTTGATCCTGGGCCCTTGCGCCGGTGGCGCCGTGTATTCGCCGGCNTTGACCGACTTCATNTTCATGACCGAGGGNACGTCCTACATGTTCGTGACGGGCCCCAACGTGGTGAAAACCGTCACCCACGAGGAGGTCACCTCCGAAGAACTTGGAGGCGCGAGCACGCACGCGAGCAAGTCAGGGGTGACCCATTTCACCGCTGCGAANGAGGCGCTGGTCATCGAGCAGGCCAAGCGTGTGTTGAGCTACCTGCCTCAAAACTGTGAGGAAGACCCGGCACGTCTCAAGTACGAGGCCTCGGACGAGTCTCGTCCCAAGTTGGACAGCTTGGTGCCNGAGAGNGCCCANCAGCCTTACGACATCCGAGACGCGGTCTTTGAGATTCTGGACGCCGACTCGTTCACAGAGGTGCAGCCTGACTACGCCGAGAACATCGTGGTGGGCTTTGGCCGACTGGCGGGACGGAGTGTGGGTGTGGTGGCCAACCAGCCTGCCTTCTTGGCGGGNGTGCTGGACAACGACGCGTCGGTGAAGGCGGCCCGTTTTGTGCGCACCTGCGACGCGTTCAACGTGCCGCTTGTGGTGCTGGAAGACGTGCCAGGGTTCTTGCCTGGCACGGATCAAGAGTGGAACGGCATNATCACCAACGGNGCCAAACTCCTCTACGCGTTCAGCGAAGCCACGGTCCCCCGCATCACGGTCATCACGCGCAAGGCCTACGGTGGCGCCTACGACGTGATGAACTCACGCCACATCGGCGCGGACCTGGTGTTGGCGTGGCCCACAGCTGAGATTGCCGTCATGGGGGCCAAGGGCGCCGCAGAGATCATCTTCCGCCGGGAGATTGCCGCGGCCGAAGACCCCGCCGCCAAATTGGCCGAGAAGGAAGCGGAGTACGCGGAGCTGTTTGCCCACCCCTACAACGCCGCCAGCCGNGGCTACGTGGACGAGGTGATCCACCCNCGCGACACCCGGGCCAAACTCATCCAAGCGATGGAGATGCTCCAACAGAAGGCCATCAANGCCCNGCGGAAGAAGCACAGCAACATCCCCCTCTGACCTCCCTTGTCCCTGGTGAGGCACAAAAAAGCGGAGCGCCCAACGGCCTCCGCTTTTTTGTTCAGGACCACGTCCCTGCTGTGGCGTGTCTTACTTGACGCGCTTGATGGAACAGCCCACCGCTTTGGTCTCCGCCACCTTGATCTTCTTGCCGGCCGCCAAGCGCTCCAAGGCGTTCTCCAGGTAGCGTTCCTCGACGTCTTCCGCACGGTTCACGTTGTCGTCGATGGACCCGCGGTACACCAGGTTCATCTCGCCGTCAAAGAGGTAGATGTGGGGTGTGGTGCGCGCGCCCACGTTGTTGGCCAGCTTGGAGCCTTCGTCCACCAAGTAGGGCATGGTGTAGCCTGCCTNGGCGGCGTGCTTGCGCATCGCGGGGAAGCTGTCGTCGCCTTCGCGCTTGGCTTCNTTGGAGTTCACGAGCACGGTGCCCACTTGACGCTCTGCCGCGAACGCAGCCACGCCGTTGTAACGGCCCTCCCAACCTTCGGTCTTGGTGCCGTTGCCGACCACGAAGGGGCAGGTGTTGCACGAGAAGATGACGAGCAAGCCGTTCTCTTGCTTGAGGCTGTTCAAGGTGTGCTTTTCCCCGTCCACACCCATCATGGGGGCGTCGGGCATGGGGGCTGCTTCGCCGATGGCGAGCTCTTGGGCAAACGCTGGGGTCAAAGCCATGGCCAGGACCGCCGCGCAGGAAAGAAGGATGGATTTCATGTGTTCGGGTTGAGTTTCAAGCAAGTTAAAGCACCAACAAGGCGTCGCCGTAGGCGAAGAACCTGTACTTCTCTTTGATGGCCTCCTGGTACGCCTCCATGGTCAATTCGTGGCCGGCAAAGGCAGAGGTGGTCATGAGCAGGGTGCTTTGTGGCGTCTGGAAGTTGGTCAACAGCGCGTCGGCGATCTGGAAGTCAAACTTGGGGTAGATGAACTTGTTGGTCCACCCTTGGAATGGCTTNAGCGTCTGCGTCGTGCTCACGGAATTNTCGAGTCCGCGGAGGGAGGTGGTGCCCACCGCCACAATGCGCTTTTTGTTCTCGATGCCGCGGTTGACCAAACGGGTGCACTCCTCGTTGATGAGGAGTTCTTCGCTGTCCACCTTGTGCTTGCTGAGGTCCTCCACCTCCACTTCGCGGAAGGTGCCAAGGCCGATGTGTAAAGTCAAGAACGCCATGTCGATGCCCTTGATTTCGAGGCGCTTCAACAAGTTCTTGGAGAAGTGCAAGCCGGCCGTGGGCACAGCNACTGCGCCCTCCTCGGAGGCGTAGATGGTTTGGAAGCGGTCCCGGTCCTCGGGTTCCGCGTCGCGGGTCATGTAGCGGGGGAGTGGGGTTTGGCCCAACTGGTGCACCGTCTGCATGAACTCCTCGTGTGNCCCGTTGAACAGGAAACGCANGGTGCGNCCGCGCGACGTCGTGTTGTCGATGACTTCAGCCACCAACTCGTCGTTCTCGCCGAAGTACAGCTTGTTGCCGATGCGGATTTTCCGCGCGGGGTCNACGAGCACGTCCCACAACAGGCTNTCGCGGTTCAGCTCGCGAAGCAAGAACACCTCGATGACCGCGCCGGTCTTCTCCTTGTTCCCGTACATCTTGGCGGGAAACACCTTGGTGTTGTTGGCCACGAACACGTCGCCTTCGTCGAAGATGTCCACGATGTCCTTGAACATGCGGTGCTCGAANGTGCCNGNNTCNCGGTNNATGATCATCAANCGGCTGTCGTCNCGGTTGTCGAGNGGGTATTGGGCCACCAATTNTTCNGGCACNTCGTACCGNAATTGGGAGAGCTTCATGCGTTGCATTGCCATGGATGCGGGGTTGTGGAGTGAAGGTTGTTNGGTCTCCAAAAACGGCCGTTTTCAGAGGCGCGCGAAAATAGCCAAAAACACCTTTGAAGTCAAGCCTTCGNGGCTTGAAACCCNCGCCAACTCAGGANGTTGTGCGGTCGCGGTTCAGTTCGGCCACGAGCGCGTCCACGGACCAAGCGTGGTCCACGTGGNAATNGCCGCTGGACACCCGACACAAGGCNGTCAACGTGCCGCCCACCCCGAGGGCGTCCCCGAGGTCNCTGGCAAGGCTNCGGATGTNGGTGCCTTTGCTGCAGTGGATGGTCACGTCGACGTCGAAGACGGGGTGGCCGTCGACCTCCTGGGCCACGGCCCGGTCCACCTGGAACACGTCTACAGTCACGGTGGAAGTTCTGAGCTTGATGTCGGCGCCCTTGCGGGCGGCGTCGTAGGCCTTCACCCCGTCCACCTTTTTGGCGCTGTACAGGGGAGGTCGTTGTTCCAAGGTGCCCGTCAACGAGGCGGCGGCCTTCGCGACAGCTTCCTCGGTCAGTGAGGTGACCGCGGAGGGATCCGCAGCCCATGCGTCCACTTCCGTTTCCGCGTCCAGCGACGGCGTGTGGGCCCCGAGTCGGACGGTGGCGGTGTAGACTTTGGCTTGAGCCTGAAGGGTGTCGATGGTTTTCGTAGCCCGGCCACAGCACACCACCAGCACACCTATGGCCAAGGGGTCCAACGTCCCGGCGTGCCCCACCTTGATTTTCTTGGCGCCCGTGAACCCTCGCAGGGCGTACCGAACCTTGTTCACCACGTCGAACGAGGTCCACGTCAGGGGCTTGTCGATGACCATGACTTGGCCTTCCAAAAACGCCTCAGGACGGTCGAACGGCAAGTCGTGTGAAGGGGTGGCAGGCATGGGTGTGCGAAGGTAGGGTCGGTGGGATTTGGGCTACTTTGACAGCATGAAATTCCCTGTCTCGTGTTTCCTCGGCGTGCTTTTCGCCTTGTCCGCGGCGGCCCAAACGGCCCCCTTTTCAGTGTACAATTCAGCCACCATGCTCGAACATCGGTCGTCGTTCCAGTTGGTTCAACTTGGAGAGGATGCGGCTGGAGGTCCGGCCCTGATGGCCCTCGGTGGGCACGACGGCACGGCGGTGACAGCCACCACAGAAATGGGCCTGGAAAATTGGGACGACGTGGGGCCGGATGTGTGGGTGGGGGCCGCCCCGATGTTGGAGGCGAGGATGGATTTCACGGCCCACGCCATGCTGGGGGATGTGTGGGTGTTTGGGGGATTCGATGGGACCTACACGTTGGATGCCACCGAACGGTTTGACGTTGTGTCAGACACCTGGTCTCAGGGGCCGGCGATGTCGGTGCCTCGGACCAACCACCGCAGCGCGAGGATGAACGACGGCCGCATCCTGGTCACAGGCGGATTCGACGGACAAGGGGAAACCGCCTCGTGCGAGGTGTTCGACCCCGTGGGGATGACGTTCACTTCGGTGGCGCCCATGAACGTGGGCAGGGCGTCTCACACATTGACGCCGGTTGGGGACGGCAGGTTTGTGGTCACCGGCGGTTTCAACGCCGCCGAGGGTTTTCAGTTGGCGTCTTGTGAAGTCTACGACCCTGCGACCGACACCTGGACGGAGATTGAGCCGCTGCCGACCGCGGTGGACAACCACGCCGCATCGCTGATCACCTTGTACACCCAGGCCCCCAACACCATCATGGTGACTGGCGGACGGGTGTACAACGCGGCGTTGAACNTGTTTGAGGGCGTNGCNTCGGGNGCGTTGTTGGANTTGGGGACCATGACNTGGGCCCCGTTTGACCTCACGTCACCGCACAGCTACCACNTGTCNTGCCACCTCGACCCCAANGCCCCGGAAGTGTTCATTCTNGGGGGTGCAGACCAAACCGGNGTCGGCGTCACCACCACCTTCGGCNCCACGGAGTGGACGTTGGGCAACGAAGCGTCGGCGTGGCCGGACGTGTCGGTCCAAACCCAAAATCGCGTCCGTGCGGCGGGTTCACGGTCGGGCACGAGCAACGTGGCGTGTTTCACGGTGTGTGGGGGCGACGAGGCCCTGGAGGGCACCTGTTTCACAGTGTGCCCAGAAACCAGCTCCATCGCGGAGCTATCCTCAAAAGCGCCGGAAATCGGAGTGCACCCCAACCCCGCGGTGGGCAGGACAGTCGTGTGGTCGGTCGATGGCGCACACGAACAAGGTTGGACACTTTTGTCGGTAGGGGGCCATGTGGTTCGCCAGGGTCGCGGAAGCGCGCTGGACGTCACGGGCCTCCCGGCAGGACCCTACCTCTTGAATCTGCCCGACGGTCGAGCTGCGCATGTCATGGTGCGTTGACCTGACGCGCACCTTGCTCAAATCCCTGAAGCCCTGCCTGTTGGTGGGGCTTTGTGTTGCGCGATGGTGAAGGTTGTAACCTTTTGGATGTGAACGCCGTACAGAAGGGGGGTTGCATTTGCGTAACATTTTGTTTACATTGGCTTAACATGACGACCACATCACAGCTCCGCATTTGGGTGACTGCCTTGCTCCTGGCTTGGGGTGGCGTGGCCTCTGCCCAAGGACCGCTGGCCCAAGGCTGGGGGGTGGGGGTGGACGCGTCTCGGTTGCTTGGCGGCCACGCGGTGGTACAAGTGGAACGGGCGCAGTCGTCCGAGTGGCTTTGGCAGGTTGCTGCTGGTCCCTATGTGGGCACGGTCAACGGCGAAAACCCCTTCTGGAAAGGCCTGAAAGGCGACGTGGTCTCAGGATCGGTGGTGTCGGTGGGGTCGTTGGTGTTCCCAACGCAAGACCCCAAGTTGGGCGCCACGTGGTTCTTGGGATTGGATTTGTCCCGTGAAAGTTGTCGGCTCTTGCGCGACACTGAAGACCTGCACGCGGCCCAGGCCCCAGGATTTGGGGTCGTCGTTCAAACCCGTGAAGAAGCGAGGTTGTTGGCAGGCGCCCAATGGGCCATCGGCCAGCATGTCGCGTTGCGTGCGCACGTTGGCATGGGCGTGGTGCGCGACCGGTTGTCGTCCCGCATGATGGGCGAGGAGGTCAGCGCGATGCCGATGGCGCGGCCTGGAGGTTTGGCGCTTCTTTGGCGCTGGTGAGCGCGGCGCACTCTTCCGCCGTCATCCCTGCGATGTCCTCGAAAATGGCCAAGGCCTGAAGGACGGTTCCCACCTGTTCGATTTTCAACCTCAGCCCGCCGTTGCGCTGGTACATGCTCGCGTCTTTGGCGTGGTGCTTCAAGTAGTCCAACACGCGGGCAAATGTGGCGCTTTGGAAGTAGGCGCTCTCCTCGTCGGACACGAACGCCGCGATCAGCTTGCCGCTCTTGAGCACCAGTTTTTCCATCCCCAAGAGTTGCGCGACCCAGCGCAGGCGGATGGTGCCCAGCAGTTCTTCCGTTTCCTCAGGCAAGGGCCCAAAGCGGTCCTCGAGCCGGTGGCGGAAGCCTTTCATTTCCTCCGAATCGGACAAGTCGTCCAGCTCGCGATACAGCGAAATCCGTTCCGGGATGTCGCTCACGTAATGGTCTGGAATGAGCAACGACAGGTCGGTTTCGAGCGCGGTTTCTTCCACGTACTGTCCGCTCTCCGCTTGCTCGGCTTCTATCAAGTCTTTGAACTGCTCCTCTTTCAATTCCTTCACCGCCTCTGCCAGGATGCGTTGGTACATGTCGAAGCCCAAATCGTTGATGAAGCCGCTTTGTTCCGCCCCGAGCAAGTCGCCCGCCCCNCGGATGTCCAAGTCGCGCATGGCGATNTGCATGCCCGATCCGAGGTCGGAGAATTGTTCGAGCGCTTGCAGTCGCTTGCGTGATTCCTCTGGCAANGCGCTCAAGGGAGGCGCCANCAGGTAGCAGAACGCCTTCCGGTTGGAACGGCCCACGCGGCCCCGCAGTTGGTGCAGGTCNCTCAGCCCAAACTTGTGGGCCTCGTTGATCAGCATCGTNTTGGCGTTGGAGATGTCGATNCCCGACTCGATGATGGTGGTGGCNACGAGCACGTCGTAGGCCCCGTCGATGAAGCGNGCCATGACGTCTTCCAGCTCCTTGCCGTCCATTTGGCCGTGGCCGATGCAAATGCGTGCGTCGGGCACGAGCCGCTGAATCATGCCCGCCACTTCTTGGATGTTGCCCACCCGGTTGTGGACGAAGTAGGCCTGCCCGCCTCGGCTCAATTCGTAGGCGATGGCGTCGCGGATGGTCTCCTCGTTGAAGCCGGACAAGATGGTGTCCACCGGATGGCGGTTGGGCGGCGGCGTGCGGATGATGCTCAGGTCGCGCGCGCCCATCAGGGAGAACTGGAGCGTCCGGGGGATGGGGGTGGCCGTCAGGGTCAGCGTGTCGACGTTGGCCTTGAGGGTCTTCAGCTTGTCCTTGACGCCGACCCCAAACTTTTGTTCTTCGTCGATGACAAGCAAGCCCAGCTCTTTGAACTTGACGCGCTTCCCCACCAAGGCGTGCGTGCCGACCAGGATGTTGGTTTCCCCCGACTCGACCTTTTTCAGCGTTTCGGTCAACGCCTTGCCCGTCTTGAATCGGTTGATGTAGTCGATGGTGACGGGGAAATCCCGGAGGCGCCGGCTGAAGCTCTTGTGGTGCTGCATCGACAAGATGGTCGTCGGCACCAGGACCGCCACCTGCTTGCCGTCGCAGGCCGCGCGGAAGGCGGCGCGGATGGCGATCTCGGTTTTGCCAAACCCGACGTCCCCGCAGACCAGCCGGTCCATCGGCGTCGACTTCAACATGTCTTCACGGACGGCCTTGCTCGCGGCGTTTTGGTCCGGCGTGTCCTCGTACATGAAGCTGGCCTCAAGCGCGTGCTGCAAATAGCCGTCCTCGGGATAGGCGTGCCCGGGCGCCGACTTGCGCTTGGCGTAGAGCTGCAAGAGGTCGTAGGCGATCTGCTTGACTCGGCCCTTGGTCTTCTGCTTGGTCTTGGCCCAGGTGTTGGTGCCCAGCTTGTTGATCTTAGGCTGAGTGCCCTCCTTCGAGCTGTACTTGGAAATGCGGTGAAGGCTGTGGATGCTGACGTACAGCACGTCGCCCCCACGGTAGGTGAGGCGAATGGCCTCCTGCATTTTTCCGTTGACCTCAATCTTGTGCAGGCCGCTGAACTCGCCGATGCCGTGGTCGATGTGCACCACGTAGTCGCCAACTTCCAGCGCCATCAATTCCTTGATCGTGAGCGCTTCTTTGTTCTTGCGGAACCCTTCCTTCAGGCGGAAGCGATGGTACCGCTCAAACAACTGGTGGTCCGTGTAGACCAACAACTTGAGCTCCTTGTCCACGAAGCCCTCGCTGAGCTCCATCGGAATGGGCTTGTATGGCACCGGCTCTTCATTCTCCTCCTGCCGGTCGTGAAAGACGTCGTGCAGGCGCTCCAATTGGGTGGCCTGGCCGCTCACCACCACGTTGACGTACCCGTTCTTGTGGTTGGAACGGAGGTTGGTCGCAATCAGGTCAAACTGCTTGTTGAAGGCCGGCTGCGCCGTCATCCCGTACTTCAAAATCAACCGGTTGGGCCAGGTCGTGCCGCCCCCGAACTCCACCACGGAGAACGGGTCGAGCAACCCTTCGAGGTGGGCCCCTTCGAGGTACAAGTCCCCGGGCGGCGTGCGCTTCACTTCGCCGCTGAGCCGGTCGTAGTGCGCGCGGGCGCGCTCCATGGCCTTGTCGAGCCCCATCTCGCAACGCTTTGCGTCGGCCATCCACATGACGGCACTCGGCGGCAAGAAGCTGAAGAAGGGTTCGTGGGCGTCGTGCAGGCTGGTGTTACCCACGTTGGGCACCACCGTGGCCCGGGTCATCTTGGCCACGCTCAATTGCGACGTCGGGTCAAACTTGCGGATCGAGTCCACGTCGTCCCCAAAAAATTCGATCCGGTACGGGTGGTCGAAGCTGTAGGAGAAGATGTCGACGATGCCACCCCGCATGCTGTACTGGCCGGGCTCGTAGACGAAATCCACCTTCTCGAATTCGTACGCCAGAAGCACCTCATCGAGGAAGTCCATGGTGTACGTCTCGCCCAAGGAAATCGTGAACGTTTGGTCGCTCAGTTCCTTGCGGGTGATCACTTGCTCGGCCAGCGCTTCTGGGAACGTCACGACAACCAACCCGTCTCGTCCGCCGTTGATTTCGTTCAACACCTCGGCGCGCATGGCGATGTTGGCGTTTTCCACCGTGTCCTCGTCTGCGTAAGGCGCCCGGGCGGACCGCGGGTAGAACAAGATGGGCCGGGCGTCCCCCAACACAGACTGGAGGTCGTTCATGAAGTACGCCGCCTGTTCCTTGTCGTCCAGGACAAACACGTGGTGCCGTGGGTTGGCCACCTCGTCCTCGTGGCTGAGCATCCCGGCTATGGCCAGGGGAATGGCGGACCCGACGGCGCCGTGCATCTCCACTTTCGTGCCTTGGGTCTTCAGCGCACCACGAAGACCGCCTGCACGAGGGTCACGGGTGTAGAACTGAAGAAGGTCTGCGGGGCGCATGGCCCGCAAAGTTACGCGACGTCTGCGCCCTGTTCCCCTGCGTGGCGGGCTTTTCGGCACGTTTTAAGGGCATCGATGAGGTGGCGATTGCCCACGTAGTATGGGGTGCGTTCGTGCAGCGACTTGGGCACCCTGTCCAGGATTCTGCCGTGGTCGTCCAACGCCTGTCCCCCGGCCTCTTCGGCCAACCAAGCCAAGGGCGCACACTCGTACAGCAGGCGCAGCTTGCCTTCGGGTTTGTCCGTGGTGGAAGGATAGAGGTAGATGCCCCCGTGGATGAGGTTGCGGTGGAAGTCGGCCACAAGAGAACCGATGTACCGCCCTCGGAAGCCCACATCCACAGCTTCCCGGCACGTGTCGA
>PBWG01000020.1 GCA_002729115.1 Crocinitomicaceae bacterium
ATGATGGGAAAGCACCAAACAGCAAGGGGTTCACACTCCCTCCAAAATCGGAACCAAATTCGTCCTGGTAGAAGGGGGCATCGCCCACCAACGTCCAAGGCTCGGTGTCCGTGCCGTATACTGCAGTCACTTCCACATCGTTGCTGCTGAAGTTGGCGTAGATGCGGTAGGTGTCTTCTCCAGTGCCAATGGGATCGACCGCAACAAGCTCGTAGCTCAAGCCTGTGCACAGTCCAGCGAAAATGCATGACCCGTCGTCTTCGTTCGCCGCGGGGTTGTAGTTGTCCGCGGTTTCAGAAGTGCATCCGGGCACAGGCACTTCTGGGAACACCAAGCTGTAGCCTTCCGCGTTGAAGGTGTTGGAGGCCGCGTCGTCCCATTGGAAGTTCAAGGTCATGTTCACCACACCGTCTGTGGTGAACTGCCCGACCAGAACGCGGTTGTCGCCTCCGGCCACGGCATCGGCGCTTTGGCCAGGGATCAAGAACCAAGACCCACCAATGAACGTGTCGATGGTGAAGCCAGACCCTGTCTCAAACGTCGTGAAGTACGAGTCCATGCCGACTTGCTGCGCGTCGCTGGTGCCGTCTGCATCTTCTGAGCCAATGGTGAACCAGCTGTCGTAGGCCAATGAAGGAAACGCCCCGAACAACAAAGGGTTGACGTTCTGGGCCAACGCCCCACCAAAGGGATCTTGGTAGAACGACGTGGACACCCCCAACACCATGGGTGCAGATTCAAGGGCGTACACGGCCACCAATTCGTCGGTGGGGTTGTCGAAGGTCGCATAGACTCGGTACGTCGTGCCGAATTCAGATTCGCCGACGGTCTCGTAGTCCACACCTACAAATCCCCCCCAAGCCAGGGAAGAAGCCATGGCCAAAAGGCAGGCTGAGAAGAAGTGTTTCATTGGGTTTTGGTTTGATTTCGGATTCGGGCAGGCCTGGCACGTTGCAATACAACACACCTAAACCTCTGCGAAATCTACGACAATCTGCCCCAACAACGTTGGGACCAATGAAATACTTCTCCCGACCAACAACGGTCAGCGTCGGGCCAACGACACCAATTTGGACGTGGATGGGTCATGTGCACCCTCTGCGACTTCACCTCGAATCTCAGGAATGAGGGCGTTGGCCAGCGCCTTCCCAAGTTCCACCCCCCATTGGTCATAGCTCGCAATGCCCCAGAGGACGCCCTGGACAAAAATGCGATGCTCGTGCATGGCGATGAGCTGGCCAAGCGCTTTGGGCGTCAGCGCATCGAACAACATGAACGTCGACGGCCGGTTCCCTTCAAACAATCGATGGGGCTCGTCCGCGGCAGGGGTTTTGCCGGTGAGCAACGCCTCGGACTGCGCGATGGCGTTGGAGAGCAACAGCTCATGCATGTGGTCGTGCCCGCTTGTGGGCGCTTTGAACGCCACGAAGTCCACCGGGTGAATCTCCGTCCCTTGGTGCAACAATTGGAAGAAGGCGTGCTGGCTGTTGGTGCCAGGCTCACCCCAGACCACGGCCCCTGAATTCCAGGCAATCTTTTCGCCTGTACGGCCCACAGATTTGCCGTTGCTTTCCATGTCTGCTTGCTGCAAGTAGGCAGGCAAACGACTCAAATCTTCCGCGTAGGGGATGACCGCGTGGGAGCGCCACCCCATGACATTTTGATTCCAGTGGCCCAACAGGGCGAGCATGACTGGCACGTTGTCCTTCAACGCCGTGTGTCGGACGTGCTTGTCCACCTCACGGGCGCCTTCCAAAAACAACTCAAAGTTGCTTCTGCCAACCGCCACCGCAATGCACAGGCCCACAGGCCCCCACATGGAATACCGACCACCCACCCAATTCTCAAACCCGAACGTCTGCGCAGGAAGCACACCGAAGGCTTGCGTGGCCTCCAAGTTGGTGGACACCGCCACGAGTTGCTCTGAAAGTGTGGCCCCACCGGCCTCAAGCCAAGTTTTGGCGATGGCGGCGTTGGCCATGGTTTCTTGGGTCGTGAACGTCTTGCTCACCACCACCACGAAGGTTGTGGCCGGATTCAACTCAGCCAACACAGCCTCGATGTGGGCGCCGTCCACGTTGCTCACAAAGTGGGTCCGCGGGCCGCTGTGGAACTTGCGCAATGCTTTGCATGCCATGGCAGGACCGAGGTCCGATCCGCCAATCCCAATGTTCACCACATCGGTCACCCGACCTTGGGCGTGGGCATCGTGAACCCTGTCCACGAAGTCCAGCATTCGGCCGCGCACTTCAAGCACCCCAGGCATGACATCCTGCCCATCGACCTCGTAAGCGTCAGAAGCTTGCCCGCGGAGGGCCATGTGCATCACGGCACGCCCCTCGGTATGGTTGATCGGCGCGCCGCCAAATTGGTCGGCAATCGCTTGCGGCACCCCGGCTTCCTCCGCCAATTGGAGCAAAGCGTCCACCACTTCGCTGTCCCAGCGCTGCTTGGACGCATCCACATACAGCCCTGGCAGTGCCCAGGACAACGTCTCAAGCCGGGCGGGATCCTGGCTCAATGCAACTCGAACGTCGAGGGCAGCCTTGGCCTTGCCGAGCTGTTGCAGGTCGCCTTCCGCGCTGGACTGGTCCAAACGGAAAGACCGCCAATCTGATGTGGAGGCGCTCATGCTCACTTGGATTGTGCGCCGGTGGCGTTCAAATCCTCAAAGGCCTGGGTCAAGCGCGCCACAAAGGCCTCCTCCCCCTTCCGCAACCACACGCGGGGGTCGTAGTGCTTCTTGTTGGGCACGTCGTCGCCTTCGGGATTGCCGATTTGCGCCGCCAGGTAATCTTGCTTGCCGTTGATGTAGTCGCGAACGCCGCTCAAGAATGCCCATTGCATGTCGGTGTCGATGTTCATCTTGATGGTGCCGTAGCCGATGGCCTCACGGATTTCCTCCAAAGAACTGCCGCTGCCGCCGTGAAACACGAACTCCACAGGCTCAGGACCGGTCTGGAAGGTCTCTTCGATGTGCTTTTGACAGTCNTTCAAAATGCTCGGGCGCAATTCCACGTTGCCTGGCTTGTACACGCCGTGCACGTTGCCAAACGCCGCCGCCACCGTGAAGTTGGGCGAAATGGCGCTGAGGACCTTGTACGCCTCTGCCACCTCCTCCGGCTGCGTGTACAACCGGCTGCTGTCGATGTCNGTGTTGTCCACNCCNTCCTCTTCTCCTCCGGTCACCCCGAGTTCAATCTCGAGGTGCATGTCGATGGCGGCCATGCGCTTGAGGTACGCAGCGCACGTCTCCAAATTCTCCTCGAGACTTTCCTCACTCAGGTCGATCATGTGCGAGCTGAACAAAGGCTTGCCCGTCTTGGCGTAGTGCGCTTCGCCCGCGTCCAACAACCCGTCCACCCATGGCAACAAGTTGCGCGCACAGTGGTCGGTGTGCAAGATCACGCTCACGCCATACGCTTCAGCCATGGTGTGCACGTGGTGCGCACCGGCGATGGCACCCAACACCGCAGACTTTTGGTTGTCCAAAGACAAGGACTTGCCCGCGTTGAACTTGGCGCCTCCGTTGGAAAACTGGATGATGACAGGGGCGTTCACCGCCTTGGCGGTTTCAAGCACCGAGTTGATGCTGTTGCTTCCAATGACGTTGACGGCAGGAAGGGCGTAGCGATGGGCTTTGGCGTGTGCCCAAACGTCGGACACTTGGGTGCCTGTCAGGACACCGGCTGGAAATTTCGACATGATCGTGGTTGTGTTTCGGCGCGAAAATACTTGTCAGATTCACGCCATCCTAACCCTTCAGGGCAGCATCTCCGCGGGAAGCGCCCCTTGTCCATCCATCCACGCCACGCTCTGAAGCGCCGTTTCAGCCTGAGGTGTGCCTGGGTGGATGGCCGCCGTCCTGAGGTAGGCGCGACGGGCCAACGGTTTGTCCTTCAAATGGACGTCGTAGACAAAGGCCATCAACAACGCGCAATCGGGGCGCTTGTCGAACTTGGGATACCCGTCGTGCAAATCCTGGTATTGCAGCACCGCTTGCTCGAATTTCCCCGCGGACACGAGCAAATCGGCCCGACGGAACAGCGCTTCTGGCGCAAAGGCATGGTCGGCATGCAATCGGGCAAAATCGCCGTACGACACGAGGAGCGCAGTCCGCACGTCGGAAACCATGTCGTCGCCGTCGAAGGCCCTCTGTTCAAGCGCTTCGATGTCCGCCAACAACGCAGGCTCGACTTGGCCTCCACCGCATCCAAACCCAAACCCCATCAAAATCAAAAGGACGCCCAACCCCTGATTCAACGCCGACGGGTTTTGGGAAACTTCATCTTGTAGTCGACCGGCACCTTGCCCAACCCGATGTCACGGAGCTTGCCATGGAGCAGCATCCGCTTGGCGGCGGGAATGTGGTCCGGGATCATGGTGCCGTCGAGGTGGTCGTTTTCATGTTGCACAATGCGCGCGGCAAGCCCATCCAAGTGCTCCTCCACCAAATTCCAATCCTGGTCGTAATACTCCACACCCACACGCTCTGGCCGGGTGACAGGCTCGCGAACGCCGGGGATGGACAGGCAGCCTTCATCCATGGAGGACGTTTCTTCCGACAAGTCAAACAGCACGGGATTGATCATCACCCGCTTGAACCCCACGCACCCTGGATCGCCGCCTTCCCCTTCTCCAAANGGCGACCCGTCGGCCACAAACAANCGCAGGGACAACCCGATTTGCGGCGCCGCAAGTCCCACGCCGTCCGCCTCNTACATGGTCTCCCACATGTCTTCAATCAACTGCCCCAGGTCGGGGTGGTTTTCCTGCACTTCGTCGGCTTCCTTTTTGAGAACAGGATCGCCGTAGGCAACGATGGCTCGAATCATGTCACAAAGATAGGTTTGGGGCGCAGCACAGGCACCAGGACGAGTACCTTTGAACCATGTCCGAACTCCACAGCATTCCGGAAGCCATTGAGGCCATTCGTCAAGGTGAAATCATCATCGTGGTCGACGACGAGGACCGAGAGAATGAAGGGGACTTTTTGATTGCTGCCAGGCATGCCACCCCTGAGGTGGTCAATTTCATGGCCACCCATGGGCGGGGCCTCATTTGCGCGCCCCTTCTTGAGGCCCGTTGCGACGAGTTGGACTTGGGCTTGATGGTCGAACGCAACAACGCAACCTTCGAGACCCCCTTCACCGTGTCGGTGGATTTGATCGGCCATGGTTGCACCACAGGCATTTCAGCCAGCGACCGTGCCAAGACCATCCAAGCCTTGATCAACCCACTCACCCGCCCTGAAGAATTGGGGCGACCTGGTCACATCTTCCCACTGCGGGCCAAGGTCGGGGGCGTGTTGCGACGTCCAGGCCACACCGAAGCCGCGGTCGATTTCTCGCGCCTGGCGGGATTTGAACCTGCCGGCGTGATTGTGGAGATCATGAACGAGGACGGCTCGATGGCGCGGTTGCCAGAACTGGTTGAACTGGCGAAAGAGCACAACATGAAGTTGGTGTCCATTGCCGACTTGATTGCCCACCGGCTGGAACATGAAAGCTTGGTGGAACGAACGGGAGAGGTCACGTTGAACACCAGCTTCGGCACCTTTCAAGCCATCAGCTTCAACCAAACCACCAACGACGTGGACCACATCGCCCTGGTGAAAGGCTCGTGGGCAGAAGGCGAGTCTGTGCCTGTCCGGGTGCACGCCTCCACCATGGTCGGGGACATCTTCCAGGTGAACGACTTCGGCAAGGGCCCCCTGCTGCATGCCGCGATGAAACACATGGAGCAAGTTGGCAAAGGAGTGGTCGTGTACCTCAACAAGAGCTTGCCCAAGGACGGCATGGCCGCCGAATTGGCGGCATACGCCAAGGCCGACCAACACGACGGCCAGCAGTACTTCAACAAACTGGACTCCAAGGACCGCGGCATCGGCGCACAGATTCTTCGGAAGGTCGGGGTCCAAAACATGACGCTGCTCAGCAACTCATTTCACGCCTTGGGCGACGTTGGCTACGGACTTGCAATTGAAGAGGTCTTGCCTTTGAGGGTGGACTGACCTCGCCGACCTGAACAACGGGGCAACAAAAAAGCCTGCCGGGTGGGCAGGCTTTTTNTGTGGTCCAATTGGNGAATCAGCCCTCGGCCTTGTCTCCTTTGTTGAACTTGGCNTACTTCTGACGGAATTTGTCAATCCGGCCAGCCGTGTCCACGAACTGCGCTTTGCCTGTGTAGAACGGGTGGCTCTTGTGGCTCACTTCGATCTTCACCAAAGGGTATTCGTTGCCGTCTTCCCACTGGATGGTTTCTTTGGTTTCAGCCGCGGACTTGCTCACGAATGCGTAATCGTTGCTCATGTCCTTGAAGACCACCATGCGGTAGTTGTCTGGGTGGATGCCGTCTTTCATNTCGCGTAATTGGGNGTGCAAATGTANTTCACTTCGCTCAAACCGCCAACACTTTGTTTGCGNCTTGAAGGTGAAATTGTCAGAGAAANCCATCNAATCAAAAAANACGCAACTGCGCTTTTTCNNCGAGTCAAGACCTTGTATNTTGCACNNGTTAAAGTGAGTTTAGCGAAAGCTAAGCATCAAGTGATAATTTGGTTAAGTTGGTCCCGCTCCGAAACGTCGGAGCGGGATTTTTCTTTTCTGGATTTTCCCACGCCGCATTGGGGATACTGAATCCAANNCCCCTCNCCCGACNNTCCATTGGCNTTCGACCTTGCAAGCATGCTTGCGCCNGTCCTCTTGCCCCTTTTCATGTTTGCCCACGCCTTGTTTCACACAGGCAACCCCGTGGCAGAATGGTCCGTGGTCCACACATCCGAANACTCATGCACGGTTCACCTCGACCTGGTGGGTGGAGCACACGACGTGGACGTGGCCAAGTTGTCCCTNATCGCACCAAGTCATCTCCGTGGCCTNGCCGTGTCCAGCCACGNGTCGGCCGCGCCGTCCGACCAATGGNAACGNAACAACACCTGGAATTGGATGTGGAACGACGCCGTGCNTCCGATGACGCTTGATTTCGAGTTGACGTGGGAGTCTTGTGAACGCGGAACAACCCCGTACGTTGATTTGGCATGGGAACAAGTGGCCTCCACAGCAAGACAGTCTTGGAACCTGGGCTCCGTGATTCTGTCGGACCTCCCTTCCCCTGTCCCCTTTGCTGCGTATGACCCCAAAGGCTCACGCCAAGCCACATCTGCAGACAACGGCACGACCGCGGTGACCTTGCGCATGCCTGAGGTCCAGCAGGGTTCGTTTGTGAAATGGAGCGAATACATCCCTGAGGGATGCACCTGCACTGTTTTGGACGCAGACGGCAGTTCTTCTCGACAAACCGCCACCGAATTGATTTTTCTGTGGTTTGAAGTTCAAGCTTCTCGAGGGCTGAATCCCANGTACAGCCTGCGTTGCCCAGACAATGTGAATAACCGCAGCTTGACTTTTGACGGAATGGCGGAGGTGGCATTTGGAACGGGCACAAATACATACCATATTGCAGGAGTTGAATGGAATGCTCCACCTACGGAGCGCAATGAAATCATGGAATCCCCGCAGATCACGGCCTCCCAGCCGGCGGCAGCCCCTGCTGCACCGGAAGCCCCAACCGCATCGGCGCGCAGACAGACCTCTGGAGGTGTGGAGTTCGCCGTTCAGTTGTTGGCCAACCACCGTGATTTGACCCACGACGAACTNGTGGACTTCCTTGGTTACACCAAACCGCTGCACATGGAGCGGATGGACGGTTGGCACAAATACGTGACCGACAGCCACAACTCCTACGCCCAAGCGCNTTCCTCACGGAACNACATTTGGGCCACCACCCAGGCGCAAGACGCNTTNGTNACAGCACAATTGGAGGGACAGCGCATCACTGTGCAAGAAGCCCTCCTCCTCTCCAACCAAACCTGGATTCCCTGAACACCATGGCGACCAAAACGACAGACTGGAATTCCTCCGTCCAAGGCTACAAAGACTACCTCGTGCTCGAGCGAGGTTTGAGCAAGAATTCCGTGTTGGCCTACATGCGGGACATCCACCAGTTCCGAGACTTCGCCACCAACAAAGAAAACGTCAAGCGTCCCACCGACATCGAGCTTCCCCATGTGGAGCGCTTCTTGGGTCACCTCTACGACAAAGGGTTGGCACGGAACAGCCAAGCGCGCATGCTCAGCGGCGTACGCAGCTTCTGCAAGTACCTGCGCATTGAAGGGGTGATGGATTCAGACCCCATCCAGCTCATTCAGGCGCCCAAGCCTGAGCGAAAGCTCCCTGACGTGCTCTCCGTGGAAGAGATTGAAAGCATCATCGGCGCNGTGAACATGAGCCGTCGCGAAGGCGTTCGGAACAAGGCCATGCTCGAGGTGCTCTACTCCTGNGGNCTNCGNGTNTCTGAATTGATTGAATTNAAAATGTCTCGCGTGGACCTCATCGACGGTGTGGTCAAAGTGGTCGGCAAAGGCAACAAAGAGCGCGTCATCCCGATNGGTCAGCAAGCGTGCGACGCCATCGACGACTACTTGAGCCACTACCGGGCAGACGTCATNCCTCTGAAAGGACACGAAGACACCTTGTTCCTCGGTCGTCAGGGGCGCGGCATGACACGTCAAATGGCGTTCACCATGCTCAAGCGCAGCGTGATTGCCGCAGGCATTCGCAAGAACGTGAGCCCGCACACCTTCCGACACAGCTTCGCCACCCACTTGATNGAGTCAGGGGCCGACCTGCGTGCCGTGCANGAAATGCTTGGACACGCCCAAATCAGCACGACTGAGATTTACACCCACTTGGACAGCAGGTTCCTCAAAGATCAGGTGACCAAGTTCCACCCTCGGAGCGACAAGGCCGAAGACAACATGGCCGAGTCCACNGCCGTGAATCAAGAGGTCAGCTGACCTGATTTCCCCCTGAGTTTCGACACATCCCAGGACGCCAAGGCTTCCTGCAACATGGCCTGNGGCGCGTCCAACTCGGGAACGGGTTGGCAGAGGGCTTGACATGCCTTGGCCAACACGGCGGCGGCATCGCGAGGCGACACCGGCTCGGCNCGGGTNTGTTTGGACAACTTCTGGCCCAAGTCGTTCGTGACCAACGGAACNTGCACGTACTCGGGCGTCCGCACATCCAACGCGTGTTGCAACGCCATGTGCGCGGCTGTGGACGTCCAGAGGTCTGAACCTCGAACCACATGCGTGACGTCTTGCGCAGCGTCGTCCACCACCACGGCCAAGTGGTAGGCCCAATGGCCATCCGCCCGTTTGAGCACAAAGTCGCCCATCGCGGCGCCAGGCACCGACGAGGGCCCGCGNCCATGGTCCTCCCACCTCTGCACGTCTTTGGGCATGTCAAACCGCCAAGAACGTGGCGTCTCGCCTTGAGGCAAACCCGCTTTGCAGGTGCCCGGNTACAGGCCATTCGACGAGGTCGAGGCCAAATCTTTTCGGGTGCAGATGCAGCCAAATGCGTGGCCCTCGCGCTTCAGCGCGTCCAAGGCCTCGGCGTACAGCGCGTGCCTTTGGCTTTGGTAGGCCACTTCACCGTCCCATGTCAAGCCAAACGCTTCGAGGGTGCGAAGGATGTCGTCGGCTGCACCGGGCACTTCCCGAGGCGGGTCCAAATCTTCCATGCGAAGCAACCACGTCCCATTCTGGGACCTGGCGTCCAGCCAACTGGCCAGCGCCGCAACCATGGATCCCATGTGCAACCGCCCCGTCGGTGATGGCGCAAAGCGCCCGACGTACGGCTGGCGGNTGATCATCCCCGCACGAGTTTGCGGTACTTGATGCGCTTTGGACCTTCGTCGCCAAGGCGCTTCTTGCGGTTCTCTTCGTACTCGCTGTAGGTCCCTTCAAACCAGTAGGCCTGGCTGTCTCCTTCGAAGGCCAAAATGTGCGTGCAGATGCGGTCCAAGAAGTAGCGGTCGTGGCTGATGACCACCGCACAACCCGCAAAGCCTTCAATGCCCTCCTCCAACGCACGCAACGTGTTCACGTCGATGTCGTTCGTCGGCTCGTCAAGCAACAGCACGTTGGCCTCGGTCTTGAGGGTCATGGCGAGGTGCAAACGGTTGCGTTCCCCACCGGACAACACGCCACATTTCTTCTGCTGGTCCGACCCGTTGAAATTGAATTTGCTCACGTACGCCCGGCTGTTGAAGAGCTGGCCACCGATTTCAATTTGCTCGTTGCCCCCGGACACGACCTCCCACACGGTTTTGTTGGGATCGATGTCCTGGTGACGCTGGTCGACGTAGCCAATCTTCACGGTCTCCCCCATGTCGATGGCACCNCCATCGGGCGTCTCCTCCCCCATCATCATGCGGAACAAGGTGGTCTTTCCCGCCCCGTTGGGGCCAATGATGCCCACAATGCCGGCAGGAGGCAGCTGGAAGCTCAGCCCTTCCACGAGGAGCTTGTCTCCAAACGCCTTGGTCAGACCGCTGGCTTCGATCACCTTGTTGCCGAGGCGCGGACCGTTGGGGATTGGGATGTTGAGACGGGCGTCTTTCTCCTTTGTGCCCTCGGCCAACATGCTCTCGTAGTTGTTGATCCGGGCCTTGTTCTTGGCGCGCCTTCCCTTGGGGCTTTGGCGGATCCAATCCAACTCGCGGTCGAGCTCCTTTCTCCGCTTGCTCTCGTGCTTCTCCTCTTGTGCCAAACGTTTGCTCTTCTGCTCCAACCAGGACGCGTAGTTGCCCTCGTAGGGGATGCCTTCTCCGCGGTCCAACTCCAAAATCCATCCGGCCACGTTGTCCAAGAAGTAACGGTCGTGCGTCACACACAGCACCGTACCCTTGTACTGTTCCAAGTGCTGTTCCAGCCAATCGATGGATTCCGCGTCGAGGTGGTTGGTCGGCTCGTCGAGGAGCAGCACGTCAGGCTGCTGCAACAACAACCGGCACAACGCCACACGACGTCGCTCCCCTCCACTGAGTTCCGCAATCTTTTGGTCGTCCGGCGGACAGCGCAAGGCGTCCATGGCGATGCTCAACTTGGTNTCGAGCTCCCAGGCATCCAACGCNTCGATCTTGTCTTGAACCGCCGCTTGACGGTCCATGAGCTTCTGCATTTTGTCAGGGTCGTTCAGGATCTCTTCGTCCATGAACTTCATGTTGATCTCCTCGTACTCCTTCAGCACGTCCACAATCTCTTGGGTGCCTTCCTCCACCACCTCGCGCACGGTTTTGGACTCGTCCAACTCCGGCTCCTGAGACAGGTAGCCCACCGTGTATCCGTCCGACCACACCACCTCTCCTTGGTAAGCTTCGTCCAATCCGGCGATGATTTTCATCACCGTGGACTTGCCCGCCCCGTTGTTTCCGATGATGCCAATCTTGGCGCCGTAGAAGAAAGACAGATAAATGTCCTTGAGGATGTGCTTGCCGGTGGGGGTCGTCTTGTTGACCCGCACCATGCTGAAAATGACTTTTTTGTCGTCAGACATGGGTAGGAATGGATTGCAAAATGAGGGGGCCGTTCGGCCCTGCACGAAGTTAGGCCTTGGCTTCGCCTCGAACCAAGGTGAGCAATGTGATTTCGGGCGGCATGCCGACCCGACCGGGAAAGCCCAGCACCCCGAAGCCCCGGTTGACGTGCAGGTACTGACTGCCTTCCAGGTACAGTCCTCCCCAACGCTTGTAAGAAATCGACGAAGGGGACCACTTGATGCCAAGCCATGGAATTTCAATGCCCATCTGCATTCCGTGGGTGTGTCCGCTGAGGGTCAGCTCCACAGGGGCGCGGTTCTCCATGATGCCCAATTCGTAGTGGGTCGGGTCGTGGCTCATCAGCACGGTGAACCGGGTGTCGGCACCG
Organism: Crocinitomicaceae bacterium; assembly: GCA_002729115.1. Taxonomy (GTDB): domain Bacteria; phylum Bacteroidota; class Bacteroidia; order Flavobacteriales_D; family Sanyastnellaceae; genus UBA11663. The sequence goes on from PBWG01000020.1 coordinate 11,777, forward strand.
CTGTTTGACAGCGCTTTGGCCAAATCGCCGCTTTTGCGGAAACCCTTGCCCCAATTTTCCACCCCAGCCAAGACCATGGACTCGCCGTCTTTGGTCCACACCACGTGGTCGTTGTCCAGCATGGTGAAGCCCATGTCGCGCTGAAGTTGCTTCAATTGGTCAATGCTCGCCGCCCTCTGTTCGTCTGTGAACGGCCCGTAGTCGGCGTAATCGTGGTTGCCCATGACGCTGAATTTTCCCAAAGGCGCGGTGATTTGAGCGAACGCCTCGACCCATGGGGCGGCCTCGTCAGCCAACTCATTCACGAGGTCTCCTGTAAACAACACGGCGTCAGGCTCCAGGGACTGCACCTTGGCCAAGGCGGCCAGCACCGGTTCCGGGGTGCCGTCAAACGACCCGAGGTGCGCGTCGCTCAATTGGACCAACCTCAAACCGTCAAACGCTTCAGGCACGTTGGGATGCGAGACCTTGATGTCCCTCACTTTGTACGCGTACTTCCCTTTGGTGATGCCGTAGCCCATGCCCAGGAACACCGCCGCGCCCACACCTTGGGCCAGCACATTCAAAAACGACCCGCGGGCCATGGCGCCTTCGGTGGGCTTACCGCTCACCTTCAACCAGGTCCACACCCCAGCTGCGCGCAATTCGTCCACCAACTGGATGGCCACCAAGAAAAACTTGGGGATGGTCAAGGCGAAGGTTGCCCCCAAAATGGTCTTCAACAACACGGGATGGGTGCCCCGCCAGGTCGGCCACATGAAAAATGCGGCCAAAAATGCCGTCCAAACGACCACATGGACGCCCCACCACCCTTTGCGGGCCGCTTCCCACCACGGTTGGGCTTGGTACACCTTCCACAATGCGCGGAACGTGAAAAACTCAATCACGAAGAAAAAAATCGCCACGAAGGTGAGGCCGATGAGGAGGCGTTCAAGCATGTGCAAAAGTACCCGCGTTCAGACCGGTTTGTTCACCCCTCAGGCCAACAATTCTGAAAGGTCTTCCTTCGAGGATTGCAGCGTCAAAGCGTGCAGCGTCCCTTGTCGAATCATGGACAGGGAACTCAAGGCCAACGTGGCCTTCGACTGGGCTTGGGCCCAACGTTCCACCCCCCACAAATCGTGGGTGGCCATCAACACCCCGCCGCCGCGGTCCACATGAACGTCCAACATGTTCCACAGCCGGCGTTGGGCTTGCACATCCAGAAACGCCGTCGGCTCGTCCAACACCAACCACCGGTTCGACTGCAACATGGCGCGTGCGACCATCACTTGTTGGGCTTGCCCGTCGCTCAATTCGGACAACCTGGACGCCGCCAACCCCATGAGGTCGGGGTGCCATTCCTCGACCTCCGACGGATCTCCTGACAACGCCCAAACCTCTTTCACCGTCAACCCAACTTGTTGAGGCGGACGCGAGAGCACAAAGGCGATCGACTTGGTCCACATGGCGCCATTTCTTGGTCGGAGTTCTTGGTTGCCGTCAGACATCGAGACCTCTCCCGAAAGGGCTGGAAGGGCTTGAACCAGCGTGCGCAACAACGAGGATTTCCCAGAGCCATTTCCACCCAACACCAGGTGCATTCCTCCTGCCTTCCAGGCATGGTCAATTGGGCCAAGCAACCCATGCTCCGGGCTGTGCCCCACCACCAATTTCGACGCCGTCAAATTCATGACCAATCGATGGTTCGTTTCCACAAGACAGCCACCACCACCGGCGCCCCAAACAAGGCCAACACGGCATTCAAAGGCCAATGGGCGCCTCCCGCGTCGGTGACACGCACCACCCCATCTGACAACAGGGCAAGGACCGCACCCCACATGGCCACGCCCCCCATCATGGCGCGGTGGCTTCGAGCTTTGCTGAAAAACCTGTGCACGTGGGGGGTCGCCAATCCAAGGAACGCCAGGGGGCCACACAACGAAGTGACCCACCCCACCACAATCCCTGACAACAGAAGCAGTTCGCCCTGGAATTGAGCGGATGGAACACCCATGGTTTGGGCCATGTCTTCTCCGAGCGTCCATGTGTCCAACCAGCCAGAACGACGCACCACCCAGAGGGCAGACACCAGCACGAGGGCACCGAGCGATCCAGCCTGCCACAACGTGGACTTGCCAAACGTGCCCATGCCCCAGAAGATGAAAGATTGCAAGGATTCAGCGGACGCAGAAGCCTGCAACAACGTCACGGCCGAGCCCACGGCGTAACTCACCATCAACCCGAAGACCAACGTGGTGACCGGGGACACAAACCGCTTGGCCGCTGCGGCAATCAACACCAGCACCGTCAAGCATCCTGCAGAGGCCGCGACCCAAGTCGGCGCGGTCAGACCTGCAAGCACCGCCAGCGCCACCCCCAAGGATCCGCCAGACGTGATGCCCAGCACCCCTGGTCCGGCAAGGGGATTCCTGAACCACGTTTGGAGCAACATGCCGAGCCAACCCAACAACACCCCTGCCGAGGCGGCCGTGAGCATCCTGGGCATGCGCACCTCCCACAGGATGGTGGCGTGGAGAGGCGAGGGTCCGCCTGTCCCCCAGAGCGCTGCCCACCAGTCGGACGCGTCCATCGGCACCTCTCCCCACCTCAAATGAAGAAAGGCCAAGCACACCAACAAGGTGCAGGCAAGCGTCGTGGCCATGGGGGGACGAAGGTTCATGGCGGTGACAAAGGTTGGAAGGTGCCATGTGGTCCCACCTGGCCCAATTGCATGGCCGACCGAAGATCTTCAAGGATCAAATCAGGTTGC